>JABSOG010000358.1 GCA_013216025.1 Algicola sp.
AGTTCGCAGGGCACAGGCAATGTGTTTATGCTGTTTGACTGGGGTGTGAATGCCAAACTCAAAGGGGTAGAAGCGCGCGAAAAAGTCGATGGCATCAAATCGCAGTTACCCTCAGATTTGCGCCGGGTGTTTATTTTTACTGGCAGTACCAACGACCAGCCCATTGTACAGGCGAGGTTATCGGCCGAAACCGACCTAAGTGATGCCTTTGAGGTATTAAACCGCCAGCTAAAACAACGGCTTGAACGTATACCGGGGGTGTCACAGGTTAATATTCACGGAGTGGCCGCCAAAACTTATCAAATTGAATTGTTGCCCGACCGGATGGCTGCATATCACATCGAAGCCAACCAATTGCTGGCGCGACTGCAAAATGCCAATTCGCTGGTGTCTGCCGGTGAAGTTAAAAACCTGCGACAAAGCATTCGTATTACCCTAGACCAGCAATTTGGCGGCTTGACCGATATCGAAAACCTGCCCATCAACAATCGCGGTTTGAAGTTGTCAGACGTTGCCAAAGTCACGTTTGCCAAAGACGATATTAAGGTCGGACGTCACCTTGACCGCAAATATGCAGTGGGGATCACCATCTCGCGAGAGGCCGATGCCAATTTGGTGGCAACCGCCGATGCGATTGTCCAAGAGATGGAAAAAATTGAAGATTTGCCTGATTTTGAAGGCATTAAGCTGTTTGTGATGGAAAACCAGGCCGATGGCGTGGTGTCGTCATTAAGCGATATTGCCAGATCGGGTCTGATTGGTTTTGTCTTGTCATCGTTGGTGTTGTTTGCGTTTTTACGCGATATTCGGCTGACCTTTATCGTCTCGTTGGCAGTGCCATTTTCATTAATGATCACCCTGGCGGTGATGTACATTTTTGACATCAGCATCAATCTGTTGTCGATGATGGGCCTGATGTTGGCCATCGGGATGCTGGTAGACAACGCCGTGGTGGTCAGCGAAAGTATCTTTGGTTACCGGCAGCAAATGCCAGACCAACCCGTCGAAGCGACCCTTAAAGGGGTGAAAGACGTCGGCGTGCCAGTCGTGGCGGGCACCATTACCACGGCTATTGTGTTTTTGCCCAATATCATCGGTGAAAAGGTCGATATCACGGTATTTTTAAGTCACGTAGCCATCACCATTGTGATCTCTTTAGTGGCTTCGTTGTTTATCGCGACCACTATCATTCCGCTGGCTTTAAGCAAAATGAATTCTTACACCAAAGAGGTCAGCCACACCGACACCATCAAAGAGCACGGTTATTACTCGGCATTTTTATCGTGGATGATGCGCCATCCGCTGTCGTCGGCGTTGATTGTGGTGGCCTTGCTGGGGTCGGTTGTTGTGCCTGCTTCTAAAGTCAAAATGGATATGTTTCCCCAAGAACAAGATTCGAGGTTACACATTAGTTACGACGTGCAGGGCAGTTATGAATTGGCGCGGGTAGAGACTGCGGTCACTACGGTTGAAAACTATCTGTACAGTCGTCAAAAAGAGCTCGACATTAAAAATGTTTATTCGTGGTATAGCAACGATCAGGCCGGGTCGACTTTGTTGCTGGTTGATGATGACAAGCGCACTAAAACCAACAAACAAATCAAAGATTTAATTGAAAAAGACCTGCCAAAAATGGCCATTGCCCAACTGAGTTTCGACCGTCGACGCAGTGGTGGGCAAGAAGCGCTGACTGTGGGTCTTAACGGTGAAGACACCCAAACCTTGATTGAACTGGCGAGCGATATTGCACCATTGCTGAGCACTATTAAAGGCGTAACAAAAGTGACGCCCGGGTCAAAAGACGGTCTGCAAGAAGTGCGGGTACAGCTTAATCCGCTACGCCTCAACCAGTTAGGGCTGCCCCCACAAGATGTGGCAACCACTATCTCGATAGCGCTGAGAAAACAGCAACTTAAAACCTTTCGGTCGACTTATGGCGAGGTGGATATTTCGTTGACCTTTGCTGGGCAAAAACGGGCATCGATTGCCGATTTAGCCGCTTTGCCGATTGAATTGCCCGATCCTCAACCGGGCAGCAACAAAAGTGTAAGACTAGATTCGGTGGCTAGTTTGGCCATCACCCAATCGCTGCCGCAGATCACCCGGTTTGACAGACGAACTTCGGTTCAACTGACGATAGATTACCAAGATACCACCGCCGAAGAAGTGCGCGAGGCGGCCAACGAAATGATGGACGCCGTGCCATTGCCCACAGGATATGGCTGGGGATATGGCCGCAGCACCGACAGAGAGCTTAAAATGATGCGCATAATGGGCACCAATATGCTGTTGGCTGTGATGATGATATTCATCGTTATGGCGGCACTATTCGAGTCTTTACTGTTGCCGCTTGCGGTGATCACCTCCATCGGTTTTGCCATCGTCGGGGTGTTTTGGTTCTTCTTTCTTACCGGCACCACTTTGTCGATGATGGCGATGATAGGGATATTGGTATTGATGGGGGTTGTGGTCAACAACGGCATCGTTTTGGTCGCCCGAATTAACTATTATCGCAAAGAAGGCGTACACAAAACACAGGCGGTGCTGCAGGCTGCCAACGATCGAATTCGACCCATTTTAATGACTGTATTAACCACCATATTGGGCCTGTTGCCGCTTAGTCTTGGCGATACTCAACTCGGCGGCAATGGCCCACCGTACTACCCAATGGCTCGGGCGGTGATTGGTGGTTTGGCGTATTCGACGGTGGCGACCTTGATATGCTTGCCAGTGATCTATTTGTTTTTAGATTACATGCGGGAGTTTTTCAGCAGTTTGTGGCATTCTACTGGCCACAGTGGCACTCGCTGGACATTTCGCAACGCGCGGATCAGCTCACGACTTAAAGTAGACAACGATGACCGATAAGCCTCAAAGCAGCGAATCTACCCTCGACAAATACAAGCGCTTGGCCGTCAAAGGCATTGCCGAGGTTGCGCTGATCATGGTGGGCATTTTAGGGGCGTTTGCCATTGAAGACTGGCAAGATCAACAAAAGCAGGAAAAACTGGTTCGCGACACCATTCAAATCACCTTGGCTGAGCTGTCGACCAATCGTTGCGAGCTGATAAAAGCGCACAAGCATCAAACATACGTTAGAAATACGTTGAAAAAAATTGAGCCGACATCAACTGATGAAGAGCTTGAGCAACTCTACGGTTCTATCTTTCGAATCGGCGCCATCAGACCGGCCAGTTTGCTGTCGACTGCGTGGGAAACCGCCATTGCGACAGGCGCAGTACGCAATATCCCGTTGCAGGACGCCACGTTGATATCCCCCTTTTATTATCATGGCAAACGTTATGAGCGACAGATTGAAAGTATTATTGGAGAAATGACCAAGAACAGTTTTCTGGACATTCCGTTAAAACGCCAGCTCAAAGGCATGGCAGGCAGCAACGATGCGTTGTGGTGGACAGAAGTACGTATCTTAGACTTGTATAAGGCAAGTTTTAGCGGACTGGCTAAGCAGTATGGATTTAAGGTTGAGGATTGTGTTGAGGGTAAGTAGGGGATGCGGCTGTTTTCCTCATGAGTCAGTATCGAAGATACACCTGCTCATAATCTCGATCATCGGCTGATAATTGCAAACCATGCCGTGTTTATTGGCATTCACCCATTGATTGACTTTTGTGTTGGCAAAGTTGAGATTGTATCCCGCATTTAGTGCAATATGTTCGAAGAGTATTCTTTGTGCGCGACCATTGCCATCTCTAAAGGGATGGCAGGCATTCAGTTCACAGTAATATTCTGCTAACTTATTGATAAATTGAGGCTTGTCCAAATTGACAAGGTTGTTGTCATTAGCAAGTTGTTTGAACACCATTTTACATTGCCGATCGATGCCTTGGGGCAGACCGAAATTAGTTTCTCCTTTGGATATGATGATGGTTCGCAATTGGCCAGCCCATTCAAATAGCTCGCAAAACAACTGTCGGTGTATATGTTGCCAATATTGCAAGTTGAAGGGTGGGCCATTAAATACAATTGCATGGGCTGCCAATTGTGTTACCTGACGTTCAACATCTGTCAGTTCTTGGTCATCAGTAATGAAGAGTTTGTTGCGCAACACCGCTGAATTTTTCCAAGTGTAAGGGTCCTGTCCGGCGCCATATTTGTCATGCATTGATATTTGCCGATTTTTTGGTATATCGGGCCAATAGTGCTGCCATCATTTGTTCAGCGTGTTGTGGGTTTTTGGGCGTTTCTTGAGTGTCCAGTTTGATCCCTTCAAGAAGCGAACTATCGCGAAAGTTGTCTGCTTTGACTGTGTCGTAGTATTGCTGCTTTTCTTCAAATGAAAGATTGGCAATCAATCTTGTTTTTACAGGTAAATCGTTTAACTCAATTTTATTCAATAGGTGACTAAGCTTCACACCACTTTCAAACACTCCCCAATCCAATATTTGCAATGCTCCAGAGCGCTTGTTGTTGACTCGTTCTATGCTCATACCCAAATCATCGCGCAGCGATTTAAGCGTGGTTTGCAGCTTTCTGGCGGATATGCCGGTAGCGGCAATTATGGCTTTGTTTACCGGTTTTTCGAGGCGGACTATGGCCGCCAATATCAACAATTCGTATTTCATCATGTGGCCTTGCTTTACGTTGTTAGGCGCACATATATGCGCTTTAAGTTATTATACACTTTTGCACCCATGACAAAAGGTGAACCGCTAAAACTCAAACACTGCCAACTTGTTATTGCCCGCACGTAGGATGTGGCTGAGGGAACCGAAGCCCATCGATATTCTAGGTTAACGTTTCACTTTGAATATTTGAGTTTTTACAAAAGCTAGGGCGATGAATGCTTTTGGCCCTTAATTTTATTTCAAATCGATTGGTGCATTAGGCCGACAACAAATCACAACCACCCCTTCTGATGCGCGATCCGCGCGGCCTCCACCCGGTTTTTGGCATTCAACTTACTCGAAGCCGACGATAAATAATTTCGCACCGTACCTGCCGATAAATGAAGCTTTTCGGCGATTTTCTCGGTAGACAGCCCGTCTTTGGCCAGACGCAGGGCTTGGCGTTCTTTGTCTGTTAGAGGGTCCATTTCCATCCACGAATCGCCGACCAGTTCGGCGGCGATGGATTTGCCGCCTGACTGAATTTTTCGAATCGCTGCTATTAAATCGTCTGATGGGGCGTCTTTTAGCAAATACCCTTTTACGCCTGCGTCCATGGCTCGGCGCAAGTAGCCGCCTCTTGAGAACGTGGTGAGGATGATGGTTTTTATGGGTAGCTTGTTGAGTTTAATTTGCTGGGCGAGTTCGATGCCGGTCATTCTGGGCATTTCGATGTCGGTGACCACGATATCTACTGCTGCTTGCTCGCTGTCAGTCAAAAAATCCAAAGCGTGTTGGCCGTCTTTGGCTTGGTGGACCACTTGCATGTCGTCTTCTAGGTCGAGCAGGGCGGCCATCGCACCGAGCAACATGCCTTGGTCTTCGGCGATGAGTATTTTGATCATGCAATGTATTCCTCGCTATGGTTTTGCTAATTATCTAAGCTTGGCGCATTATCCAATGCTTCTTGGCTGATGAATATGTCAATTTCACAGCCTTTGACGGAGTTTATTTTAAGGCTGCCTTGCCATTTTTCTAACCGCTCTTGAATACCTTTAAGGCCATAGCCATCGCTCGAACCCGTTGCCATTCCTTTGCCGTTGTCGGTCACGTTCAGGCGTAAACCATTTTTATCTTGTTCTACGGCTGCGGTCACTTTGCTGGCTTTGGCGTGTTTGATGATGTTGGTGGTCAGTTCTTTAAAGATTATTGCCAGTTCTTTGTTGGTGTGTTCATCTATGGTCAGTTCGCCAAGGCTGTAATTAAAGTCTATATCGTTGCTTTGTAACAGGTATTTGGCACTGGCTAGTTCTGCGTTGAGGTCGCTGGTTCTAAATCCAGTGACCACTTCTCGAACTTGGCTTAAGGCGTTTCGGGAGATATTTTCAAGCTCTTTGATCTCTTTTTTGGCCCGTTCGCTGTCTTTGTCGATGAGTTTTCCGGCCAAGTCGGCTTTTAAGGTGATCACCGAAAACGTATGGCCTATTAAGTCATGCAGGTCGCGGGCTATTCTTTCTCGTTCGGCGGTTTTGGCCAGTTGTTTTACTTCTTGTTGTGACAGTTTAAGCTCTTTTCTTTTAGCATCAATTTCGTATTGATAGATGTTTAGGGCACCAATAACGAGGGTAAAGATGCCGCCTGGCAAGTAGAAATATTTGCTCAATGAAAATACCAAGCTTAGGGCGGTAATCCACAGCGCGATGCTAATCAGTCCCATCACGGCTTTACGGGGCGAGCCGAGCTTACAGCAAAAAGCACCCGCATAAACAAATAGGACGCTTGAACCCTGTGACAATATTGTCATCAGTGAGGCGACTACCACAATACCGATGATATTGAACTTGACGCGGGACTTTTCAATCCAGTAAACGTTAAAATACAACGCCAAAAACATCAATATTCCGGCCACCATCGACAGGTGTTCGACTATTGTGTGTGGCACGGCGAAATAGCTGAAAAAGAAGAAAAACAGGTAGGCCAACCAAACATAGGGTGAGTAATGGTAACCATCACCCGGAGGTAATAGTCTGGCGTTGATTTTTTTTAGTAGGGCTATCATTACGGTGTCTCTTTTTGTTGCTAGCGCTGCGTTAGCCCTAGTTTAGTGATTGTGCTAACGCAGCGCAATGTCATTGATGGCAAACTTAAAACCCTCATTTCATTAGCTTTTGTCCTTTTTGCTGTACGCTTTGGCAGCAAGGGCAAAGAAAATCAGCCCGTAAGCGAGTAGTGCACCAAGGTGAAGCCAAACATTGCCACCTATGTCCATATCAATGGTTTTGAGTGCCAGTTGGGCCAGATGAAACGGGGGCATAAAATGGGCGACGGTTTGCAGCGATTCAGGAAAGGCGTTGATTGGCACCCAAAGGCCAGACAAAAATGACATGGGCAGGTAGGTTAAGTTGACAACTGCTGGTGCCGTGCTCGATTTCATTGATAACCCCATAGCCAGACCTATGGCGCAAAACGGCAGGCTGCCAAGCATTAATACCAGTGCCAGTAATAACCATTGTGACTGGAGCAAACTTACGCCACCAAAGGTTGCACCGAGTGTAAATAAACACAAGATAATGGCAGTGGAGAATACCAGCGATACTGCTATTCGCGCGACAATGTAGGCGCTGGCGGGCATGGGCGAGGCTTCTTTGACATCAAACCAACCTTGGCCGCGCTCAACCGAGACACCAACACCAAAAGACATCAACGCAGGGCCAATCACTCCAAAGGTGCCGTAAGTGGCGAGCATGTAGGTCGACATATTAGCGGCGCTCATGGTGAACAGTAGGCCGAAAAATGTGTAAAACATCACAGGAAACATCAACGATGAGATGGCAAATCCCGGTGAGCGAATCATTTTAAGCACTTCCATTTTCGATTCGAGCCAATAGATTGGCAGTAACTTCATGGTTGTCGGTTGGGTTGCGTTCATCTTAAGCGCCTGTTTGTTCGGTTAAGGTCAAAAAGGCGTCTTCAAGGGCGGCGCCAGTGATGGTCAAGTCTTCGATGTCGGTCAACCGGGTAAACAAGGATTTAAGGGTGTTGACCGGGTGGGTGGATTGCAGTTCGTAATATTTGCCACTGGTTTTGATTTGACTGACCGCTGCGACATCAGACAATGCATCAACGTCGACATCGCTGGTAAAGCGGATCATTTTGGTCGATACATGGGATTTTATTTGTTGTGGTGTGCCTTGGGTGACGACCTTGCCTTGATTGATCACAACGACCTGATCAGACAGGGCATCGGCCTCTTCAAGATAGTGTGTGGTCAATACAATGGCAGTGCCCTTGGCCCGCAAGTCTCTAATGGCCTGCCATAAACCCCGGCGGGCTTCGATGTCCATGCCAACGCTGGGTTCATCTAAAA
>JABSOG010000036.1 GCA_013216025.1 Algicola sp.
ACTGGCCAGTGAGCGAACTTCATCGGCGACCACGGCAAAACCACGGCCTTGTTCACCGGCTCTGGCGGCTTCAATCGCGGCGTTTAATGCCAGCAGGTTGGTTTGGTCGGCTATGCCTCTTATTACGTCCAAAATACTGCCGATGGAAGCGCTGTCGTTGTGCAGCTTGTTGATGACCTTTGACGCATCTTCAACTTCATCGGCCAATTGAATGATGGTTTGTTTGTTCTCTGCTGAAATTTGTTTAACCCGCTGAGATTCGTTGTCGGCGCGTTTGATTTCGCTTAACGCCTCTTCGGCACTGTGCATTACCGACTGCGAGGTACTGCTCATTTGGGTGGTTGCAGTCGCAGCCTGTTCCATTTGAACGCGCTGATTTTGTATGGCCTGAGTCGTTTCGGCGGTGATTGCTGAGGTTTCCTCAGATGCCGCCGCCAGTTGGGTTGAACGCGAAATAATGCCCTGAATCAGGTTACGCAGGCTGTCGATGAGTGAATTGCAGTTTTTCGCCAGCTCGCCAAATTCATTTTCGTCACTGTCATTGAGGCGTTGCGTCAAGTCACCACCGGCAACCACTTTGAGCATCGCGTTAACTTCACGCAGTGGTTTGGTGATGCTTCTGACCGTGGCAACCGAGATGCCAAACGCAGCTAAACCCGCGATGACCATGATGATGGTTGTCAAAAGCTTGCCGTTGCTGATGTTGCTGTCGACTTTCTTTTGATTAATATCGGCAACGTTTCTGGCTTGATTAAACAAAGTGTTGAGGTGCTTAATCCCCTCTTTGATGTTCTGCTGGGCGAGTTCCAGTGCATTTTTAGCGTTGTCATAAGCAGCCAGACTGGCTTGTTTATTGGCGATAATCGAATTTTTACCGTTGACGATGTCGATGATCTCATTCAATTTGACAGATAAATCTGCCGCCATTGTGGCTGCATTGCCACTGCTGTTTTGCCTGATCACGGCGGTTTTGTTCTGCAACGCTGTCGCGGCTGCATTAATCTCTGTGGCAACGGTATTCACATCGGTAGCCGTGGTTGATGATGCCAAGTCCATCACCTGATCTAGCAGCGCACCCAAGTCGGTTTCGAGTTCGTTGGCGGCATCTTCGCCTTGGCTTTTCAGCCCGTTAGAGTCGGTTAAATCCATTGCCACTGAACCTGCATCATCAATGACTTCTTCCAGCATTTCCTGCTGTTCTTCGATGGCTGCATCAAGGTTTAGCTGGTTATGGTGAGTAGAAAACAGGGTTTTTACGTTGGCAACAAAGGTTTCGCTGGTGCTGATGACTTTGGTCAGGGCTGAGTTTAATTTCGGGTCTGAACTGACCACCGATTGCAGCTTTTTACGCTCTTTGTCGAAGCTGGCGTTGTTGTCGTCAAACTTTTGTTCGACTGCGTCGAGCTTTGATAAATCGGTGATGTAAAAGTCATCAAGGGCGTTTTCACCCATTTTAATAAACTGCACTTGTAGCTGCGAACTGTGCACCAGTGCAGGAATAGACAAACTGTTGACTTTTGCACTTAAGTCACCAATGCTGGACAACTGTTGGATAGAGAATAAACCGGTACCAATCAAAATAATGGTGATAATACCAAAACCAGCCCGAATGATGGTTGCGACTTTTACGTTCATAGAGTTTCCCAAGGAGTCATGTCAGGTTAAAGACGGTTATTGTTGTTGTGCAATTTGTCAAAGTGATGACAGTAAGAACAGTGGTACAACGTTATTTACGCTTAGCTCTAATCTACACGTAATCCACTGAAACTTAAAGCGGCATATACCCAAGTGACCTTTAAATGCGGATTCAGTGGGCGTTAAAATCGTTTTAGGTAAGGCAAATGACTGCAGGTTTAGTCATCTAAATCAAAGTTATTTAACGCAGCATAAAACGATTTTAAACCTACCCGTAGGGAGCCTCTGAGCGATTCCACTTCATTGTTCCATTAGTTTGAAAGGGGATGGCCCTTCCTACAGCAATGCGCCTTGAATTGAAACCGCTCAGAGGCTCTGAATTCCGTATTTTGAGGTCACTTGGGTAAAATGGGTATTGCGTCGGTGGTGATGCACTTATTGTCTGATAGTCGCATCATTGTCAGGTGATACCCCCAAACGCAGCCAGTATCTAGTGCAATGATGTTGTCGTTACCAGTGTCACCCATTAGGGAAGCCCAGTGACCAAACAGCAATTGATGGCCCGACCAACATTCGGGTTGAAATGAAAACCAAGGTTGCAATTGTGGATCATCAGTCTTGAACTGTGGATTAATAGTCTTGTCTGGGGCGTCTTTGTGCACAAATTCTAGGCTTCCATCATCAAAACAAAATCGCATTCGGGTTAGACAATTAACAATGTAGCGAAAACGGGCGTGGCCAGTTAGGTTATCATCCCAACGCGCCGGGGTATTTTGATACATGTTGGCAAGATACTCATAACAGTTGTCACCTTGTAAAATGGTTTCGACTTCTGTGGCCAGTTTGATGGCGGTGGGGATATCCCATTGCGGCGAAATACCGGCATGGGTCATCACGGCTTTGGTGTTGTTAAGAGTGTTGTTAAGAGTTTTGTTAGGCGTTTTGTTAAGAGTGTTATTAGGAGTATTGTCTGGAGTGGGGTTAATCACCGCCAGCATCGGTTGGTGCAGCAACCACTGAATTAACTCATCGACATCTGGGGCCGCCAACAAGTCATCGAGTTTGTCATTTTTTTTGACTCGCTTGAGGCCAAAATGAGTGGCAATCAAATGTAGGTCGTGATTGCCAAGTACGGTAGTGGCACTGCTGCCCAGTGATTTGACAAACCGCAGGGTTTCGAGCGATTTAGGCCCTCGGGCAACCAAGTCACCGGTTAACCACAAATGGTCGATGGTTGAATCAAAACCGACTTTGTCGAGCAAGGCCAGCAATTCATCCAGACAACCTTGAATATCTCCCACCACATAATCTTGGCCTGTTTTTTGCGAAGGGCTGGGTGATGAGCCCGGTGGTATTGGTAAAGGTTCAGTTGATGGCATTGGGTACTGATAGACCAAACGGTTCTATGGGGGCGATGAACATTTGGCCGTCATGTTGCTCCATGTCGTAATGCCCTTCCATTACACCCACCGGGCTGCTTAACACCACACCGCTGGTATAACGGTAGCACTCGTTCGGCCTGATAAGTGGTTGCTGCCCAACCACACCATCACCGTTCACTTCGATTTTGGTGTTGTCGGCATTGGTGATCAACCAGTGGCGGCTTTTTAACGTCACTGGCGCCGAGGAGTTGTTAGTGATGCTGATGGTGTAGGTAAATATAAATCGGTCTTTGGCTGCATCTGACTGTGCTTCGATATATTGGGTATCGACATTGATTGAAATAGGTTCAGCGCTTTTCATTGTCTGGCTCACTTGGGTTGTCGGCTAGCCAGTTGGCCAAACTGATAAAATTGTCCAGCGTTAGGTATTCTGGGCGTAGTTTTGGGTCAATGCCCAACGACTCGATGACATCAACGCTCATTAGGTTCTTCAAACAATTACGCAAGGTCTTGCGGCGTTGGTTAAAGGCTTCAAGACAAACCCGATTAAGGCACTTGATGTCTTTGGCGTTGCGCTCTTGGGGCGTCTTAGGCGTCAAACGGATCACCGCCGAGTCAACCTTGGGCGGTGGATCAAACGATTCTGGCGGCACTTCTATTACCGGCATGGCATGACAAAAATATTGAGTCATCACCGTCAATCGTCCAAACGCCTTGCAACCTGGTTCGGCGACCATGCGCTTAACCACTTCTTTTTGCAGCATAAAGTGCATGTTTTCGATGTGCTCGGCATACTCAAACAAATGAAACAATAATGGGGTCGAAATGTTGTAGGGCAGGTTGCCAAAGACTTTGAGCTTTTTGTTTTGGCCTTCTGCTGTAGCTTCTTCTGTAGGTAAGAGCGTCGAAAAATCAAATTTCAACGCATCCCCCTGATGCACATCCAGTTTGTCTGCCAAAGTCGGATGATTGTTCAATCGAGCAACCAAATCTCTGTCAAGTTCTACCACCGTGAGGCGATCGGCCATTTCGGCAACAGGTTCAGTGAGGGCACCAAGGCCGGGGCCTATCTCGACCAGCAGATCACCGGGTTGCGGGTTGATGGCACGCACAATCTGATCGATAACCACATGATCGTTCAAAAAATTCTGACCAAAGCGTTTTTTGGCTCTGTGGCCCTGAGTGACTTTTCTATTCATCTGCTGATTTACTCGACTGAATTTGAGAGGCTTGGCTTTGAGAGGCCTGAATTTGACTTTGGATTGCTTGGGTAGAAATCATTTCAATCGCCTGACTTAACGCATACTCAAAACTGCCCGAGCAGGCTTTGCCAGTGCCGGCCAAATCAAGCGCTGTACCATGGTCGACTGACGTTCTGATAAAGGGCAGGCCAAGGGTGATATTCAATGACTTGCCAAATCCTTTGTATTTCAATACCGGCAAACCCTGATCGTGAAACATCGATAAAACGGCATCGGCATCGTGCAAATACTTGTCTTGAAACAGCGTGTCTGCGGGTAGTGGGCCAATCAGGTCCATACCTTGTGATCTGAGTTCATCTAGTGCCGGTATAATAATCTCTTGCTCTTCTTTGCCTAGGTGGCCACCTTCTCCGGCATGAGGGTTCAAACCACAAACATAAATGCGCGGTTTTTCAATGCCGAATTTGAGGCGTAAATCATTGTGCAAAATGGTGGTGATCTTGATTAGTCGGTCGTAGGTGATGGCTTTGGCGACATAGGCCAGCGGCAAGTGCGTGGTCACCAATGCGACCCGCAAGCCTTCGGTGGCCAGCATCATCACTACATCAGGGGTATTAGAGTGAACCGCAAAATATTCGGTGTGGCCGCTAAAGGCAATCCCCGATTTATTGATGATCTCTTTATGCACGGGACCCGTCACCACCGCGCTAAATTCGCCCTCGATGTTTTTTTCACAAGCAAAACGCAACGTATCTAGTACGTAATGGCCATTGTCGGCATTAAGCACGCCGCACTCAACCGGTACTTTGACCTCAAATGGCGCAATGGTTAAAGTGCCTTTGGCCTGCGGTTGGGCAGGCGCATCGGCATTGTAGGTTTGCAGTTTTAGTGGCAAGTCCAACATCTTCGCTCGGTCGAGCAACAACTGCGGATCGGCACAAACCACCAGTTCTACTGGCCAGTCTTGCTGGGCCAGCGCAATGGTGACATCAGGGCCTATTCCCGCCGGTTCTCCGGGGGTGATTGCGATTCGTTGAGTCATATCCTTCCTCGGTTAGCTTTCTGGCAATATCTCTACGTACGCTTGTGCACGTATTTCGTGGTACCAGTTTTCTGCTTCTTCACTGAATTTACGGTTGAAGATCATCCGGTGAGCCTGTTCACGTTTTTTCTGTTCGGTGGCATCTTGAACTCGACGTCCGAGCACTTCAACAATGTGCCAGCCAAAACTGGTGCGAAACGGTTTGCTGATCTGACCAATTTCAAGGGTTTCGATTTGCTCTTTGTAGGCGGGATCTAAGACTCTTGATTCGATCCAATCAAGCACACCTTCTTTAAGTGCTGTGCCTGCGTCTTCTGAGTGCTGTTTGGCTAACTCAGCAAAGGTTTTTTCGCCGCTGTTGATTTGACCGGTAAACAGTTTCAGCATTGCTTGGGCTTTTTCTTCACTGAGAATAATTGACGGCTTGATCAACAAGTGACGGCTACGAATTTCGTTAACCTCAACCGTTTCGCGGCCCTTGATATCCAAAATGGTCAATATATGAAAACCGGCACCCGATTGAATGGGGCCCATGAAATCGCCTTTTACGTGACCTTTGATGGCCGTGGCAAACAAAGTGGGCATTTCATTGCTGCTTTTGTAACCCAGCTCTCCGCCTTGCAACGCTTTAGAACCCGCTGATGAGGTCATTGCCAGCTGTTTAAAATCTTGGCCTTCATTTAACAGCTCGATGATGCGGTTAGCTTGTTTTTTAACCGCGTCTAATTGTGCCTCGTTAGGATTGTTAGGCACGGTAAGCAGAATGTGGCCTAGGTTGAATTCTTCGGCGGTGTTGCCGTGTTGTTCAATCAGTTTGAGCAACGCATCGATTTCTTGGGCGCCAACGTAAATACGGCGACGCACACTGCCGTTTTTAACTTCGTTGAGGGTTAATTCTTCGCGCAGGTTCTCACGAAAGCTCTCGTAATCCTCACCGCTGTCGATGAGCTTTTGACGCAACTGCTCGGTAGAGATTTTATCCCCTGAAGCGATGCCTTCGAGTGCCTGTTCTAGTTGGGCATCACCAATTTGAAAACCCATATTGACTGCCATCTGCAATTGAATGCGGCGGCTAACCAACTGCTCAAGCACCTTCTCTTTAAGCTCAGATTCACTGGGCAAGCTTTGGTTTTGTGACTCGGCATTGTTTTTGATGCGGCGCAACATGCTGTCGACTTCTGATTGTAGTACCACACCGCTGTCGACGATGGCGACCACTTTGTCGATGATTTTGGCTTGACTTAATACACTGGTACACAGCAAAACGCCGCTGACCATCACTGTTGCTAACTGCTTAAAATTCATAAATTTATACTCTTTATCGTTCTTGTGCCACGGATGCTAGTTATTCAAAAAATAGGGTCGTCGGTAACCAAAGATGCCTTGTTGCAGCATATCCGAAATATCAAAACCGCTGGTACCGTTAATGCCCTTAATCACCAACTGCAACGAAATACCGCTGTCGAAAGTGTTTGGCAAGTCACTGGTGTTTTGTGCCAGTTGTTCTAGGTTGGTGTTGATATGGCGTCTTGTCACCAATCGTATTGCCCAACAACAGGACTCATACTGTATACCAGCATAACTGTCGATGGAACGGTTTTCGGTCAAATCTCGGTGGTAACCGCCAACAAACTGCCAATTGTCACTGATAGGAAAACTGGCGACGAACCCCAACTGCTCTATTACGTCACCTGAGACATTGCGAGTACGTCGATGGTTCAATTGTGCGAGCTTAAATTTTTCTGCCCGGTAGTCGAGGGTTAAATTACTCTTGTTCATTTTGTGGGTGCCGGTATCGTATTGCACGCTGGCATTGAGGTACCAGCGCTTAGACCAGTGCACAAAAATTTCTCCGGCCAGCGCCGATTTAGAACCGGTCAAACGGTCATCATTGGCAATAAAGCGGTCGCCATCCTGAAAATAGAAAATCTGGCCAAAACTGAGGCGCATCAACTCCTCGTTATCCGGATTGATAAAACGGCTGGTGGCACCGAGGGTCATCTGGTTGGCATCACCAATTCGGTCTAAACCACTGAACCGGTTGTCGCGAAACAAACCGTGGTAATCATCCTGCAAACGGGTGCTGTCAAACTCGCCTATTTCGGTTTGGTCTTTGAATGGCACGTACAAATACTGCAATTGCGGTTCGAAGGTTTGTAAACCGTCCTGACCAAAAAAGTGTGAAGGGCGCTCAAAATTGACCAAACTGTGGAGCCTGAATTTGGGCAACGTACGACTAATGTTTTTGTCGTCGCGGCCAATTAAATCATTGTATTGCTGTTTGTAATTGGTGTGTAATAACGACAACTCACTGCTTAGCGACCATGCCATAGTGTTGTAATCAAGCGACAACGATGGCTCTAAATGCACCCGGTTGGCTTTGGTAATGTTTGCCTGAGAATTCGAAAACCGGCTGACTTCGCCAAACCAGTTAAAATCTAACCCGGCAATTTTGTAGGGGTGGCGGTTGGCCAATTCGACTTGTGGCAAGGTTTGATAAGAAGATGGATGTTGACCCAGCACTTCAAAATTTTGCACTCGAAACGCTGCATCAATATTATTGGCAAAATAAGCGAATTCGATATGCTGGTTTAATTGGGTGTCGGTGGTGTCTTGAAACTTCGACCCCAGATCGTTCAAATAGGCATCGTCGCTGATTTGGGTGAAATCAACAAAAGCCCGAAAATTATCACCGTATTGGCTGTTGTGTTGCCAGTGCACCAAATGCCTTGCGTCTAAATCTACCCGTTCGCTGTCTTCGGGCAAATATTCGAGGTTAAACGAACCATTATGTTTATCGGTTAAATAACGCAGTTCAGATTGTAACTGAACCCCGCGTTTGGTCATTAACCTTGGGGTGATGGTGGCATCAAAATTGGGGGCGATATTCCAGTACCAAGGCGATTTTAGCTCTACGCCGTGTTTTTTCGAACTGCTGAGATTAGGATATAAAAAACCGGTTTTGCGTCGATCATCGAGCGGAAAAGTCAAATAGGGAATATAAATGATTGGCGTATTGTTGATCTCAATTTTGGCATTCCAAGCCGCGCCCCAACCTTCTTGCGAAGACAAACTGATTTCTTCAGCCGACAGCAACCAACCGTCATCGTCTATCGG
The DNA here is from genome assembly GCA_013216025.1 of Algicola sp. Classification (GTDB taxonomy): domain Bacteria; phylum Pseudomonadota; class Gammaproteobacteria; order Enterobacterales; family Alteromonadaceae; genus JABSOG01. The sequence continues at coordinate 8,379 of JABSOG010000036.1, forward strand.
ACAAGTGGTAAAAGTGGCATCGTTAAGCACCAAAAGGTTTTTTTCACTGACCTCAAACAAACTGGCCGTACCATGGCCGACATTCGCTGACAAAAAGTACTCAGCCTGTTCGAGCTGCACTTTATTTTCAGACATGCTCGCTTCAAAATTGGCGCTTCTTACATCCACGACGGCGTTGTGATAATTAATATTACCCTGCGCCTTCACCGATTTTTCTGAGCGCGAAAATCTGGCGGTATCACTAGTCACCGCAATGTGTTCAGAGCAGATCACCACGTTGCCCTTGAAAGTGGCACGGTCGTTTTCTAGTAATGTGGTGTGTTTTGCGCTGATTTTGATGGCCTTGGCCTCATCAGCGTTCTGGGTGGTGCCCGCAGGTGTTGGGGCTGGACAGATCACCGCAGCGTTTTTCGCTGTTTTTTGCATGGCATGCTTGGCAGCAACGTCATCGAGCGCTTCATCACAAGCAAAAGCAAAAAATGGGGTGGCTACAGCGGTGATAATAGATAACTGGCACAGTTGTTTCATTGAGCAGTCAAAAGTCCTAAAAAATAATCGTCGGTGGGGTTGGGTTTGTTGGCAAAAAAAGCACCAATCGCGCGGGGGGTATGATAAATCAATTTTCATCAATGCGCTAATCCGATATAGTGCCAACCATGCATTTTTTCAATAATTTAAGGTCAGATCACCGTGATCCTTGTCTATGATAACCGCTTAACCCAATTGCAACAGTGGTTAGGGGAACAATTCAACCGTACCGACATATCCCTTTCGATGGTTTCAGGGGATGCCAGTTTTCGCCGTTATGTTCGTTTTGAACATGAGGGTGTCAGTTATATCGGCGTAGATGCGCCGCCAGACAAAGAAGACAGCCAGCCCTTTGTTGATGTGTCTCACGCTTATGCCGAGCACGGGTTAGATGTGCCAAAGGTCATTCATGAAGATATGACGCTGGGTTTTATGTGCCTGAGCGATTTGGGCGACGATTTGCTGTTACCAGCACTCAATGACGACACCGTAGACGACTATTACGCCAAAGCATTGGCGATGTTGACCATGGTGGGCAAGGCGACTCACACCAATGCAGGCCAGTTGCCGTTGTATGACGAGGCGCTGCTGCACGACGAAATGGACTTGTTTACCGACTGGTTTTTGCCAAAACACCTGCAAATTGAGCCCAGCGGCCAAGAGCAACAAATGATGGTCGAGACCTTTGCGGTACTGGTCGACAATGCGTTGACCCAAACGCAGGTTGGCGTTCATCGCGATTACCATTCTCGTAACTTGATGATTAAAGCCAATAACGAGTTGGCCACCTTCGACTATCAAGACGCCGTTATTGGCGGCATTACCTACGATGTGGTGTCGCTATTGCGTGACTGTTATATCACTTGGCCCGATGAACTGGTTTATCGTCATTTATTGGCCTTCAAGCAAACCATGACCAAAGATTATCCTGAGCTTGAGCAAGTGAGCGACCAAACCTTTAAACGTTGGTTTGACTTGATGGGCTTGCAACGTCACATCAAAGTGTGTGGTGTGTTTTCTCGCTTGTGTTATCGGGATGGTAAAGAAGGCTATCTTGATGATATTCCGCGAACACTTGATTATCTGATTGCTGTGGGCAGCAAATATCCTGAATTTAGTGATTTTATGACGTTTTTGACTGAGAAAGTTAGACCTGCGCTGTTGGCTAAAGAGCTAAATAAAGTCCAGTGTAAAGAGCAAAGCTAACTGATGAAAGCCATGATACTGGCGGCAGGGCGAGGCGAGCGAATGCGGCCTTTGACCGATAGCTGTCCCAAGCCTTTGCTCAAAGTCGCTGGTAAACCGCTGATGGTTTATCACATCGAAAAGCTCGTGGCTATTGGCATCACCGACATTGTCATTAACCACGCCTGGCTGGGTGAGCAAATTGAACAGACCATTGTCGATGGGTCAAAGTGGGGCGCTCGGGTGAAGTTTTCTGCTGAGTGTGAAGGCGGGCTCGAAACCGCTGGCGGTATTATCAAGGCTTTGCCATTGCTGGGCGATGCGCCATTTATGGTGGTTAACGGCGATATCTGGACAGACTACGATTTTGCCCGATTGCCACATAACTTAAACGGTCGATTGGCTCATTTGGTATTGGTCAACAACCCTCAGCATAATCCTAATGGCGATTTTGGTTTGCAAACTGTTATCCAAACAGATGGCAAACAAGCCGTACAAACGGTTGTTAACCGGGGCAGCAGAAACTACACTTTTTCAGGTATTGGGGTTTACCATCCGGCGCTTTTTGATGAGGTTGGTTTTGGCAAATTACCCTTAGCGCCGATTTTGCGTAAAAACATCACTGCTGGGCTAATCACCGGCGAACATTATAGCGGTCGCTGGACTGACGTTGGTACGGTAGAGCGGTTGGCACAACTTGAATTAGAACTTAAAAAGAGTTGAATGAAAGTTGGATCTGAACTTAATAAGCGTTGAATTAGAACTTAAATAAGCGTTAATAAAAATAGCATGAGCATTTGGAGTAACACATAAATGTGGGGAAAAGTACTAGGCACCTTATTTGGTTTCTTATTTGGCCGATTCATCGGTGCGATTTTCGGCTTATACATAGGCCACTTATTTGACCGCAGTATGCGTTCGGAGTTTGAACAAAAGGGCGGTTTCAGCCGGTTTTTTGCCGGAGGTAGTGCATCAGACCGACAAGCGATATTTTTTCACGCCACTTTTTCGGTGATGGGACACATCGCCAAATCCAATGGTCGGGTCACCGACGTGCATATACAGGCCGCCAACATGTTGATGGAGCACATGGGGTTAAAAGGCAATCAAAAAACCGAAGCACAAGAGGCCTTTCGCGAAGGCAAGCTGGCCGGTTTTAACTTTGAAAGCACTTTAAAAGACTTCAAACGCAGCGTATTTGGCCGTCGAGAAATACTGCAAATGTTTGTCGAAATTCAAATCCAGGCGGCTTACAGCGATGGCGTGATCGAAACGCAAGAGCGCGATTTACTGTACGCCGTCGGTAAAGCGTTGGGGTTCAGCGACGCCGACATGAAAGCCCTGCTCAAGCGCTGGGAAGCCGAGTTTCGTTTTCATCAACAAAAACAACAAAACGGCCACAGCCGCAGTCAACCCGCCAGCAAAGAAGCGATTGAAGATGCTTACAAAGTGCTGGGTGTAAGCAGCGACTGCTCTGAAGCTGAAGTGAAAAAAGCCTATAAAAAACAAATGAATCAACACCACCCCGACAAACTGGTGTCTAAAGGCCTACCCCCAGAAATGATGGAACTGGCCAAGGGCAAGACTCAGGATATTCAGGCCGCTTATGATATGATCCGGCAGAAGGTTAGTTGAGAGCTGTTTATTTCGCCGTAGGGTGTGCTGTGCGCACCATGAACTATGGGGATGTCATGAATCCTTATGTGTTAAAAGTTCTCTATATCATTGATAAATAGAGAAATCATATGGATGAGGTTGATGACGGCGCATAAGTTGTCGGTGCGCACGGCGCACCCTACGTTTGCCATTTCAAGCTTCTGCGGACCCGTAAGGGGTGCTATTTTTGTGCCCACGCGTTATCTTGTCGGCATTACCACCCTACAAACCGTTGTCCTTTGTGATGCAACAATAGAATCGAGAATGAAATGAAACTGGACGTAAAAGTCACCAATCTTGGCAGGTTTGAGCAGGGCACAATTAAAGTGCGGCCTATTACTGTGCTTACCGGTCCCAATGGTACGGGTAAAAGCTTTTTTACCAAGACTCTGTATTCTTTGTTGAATGTGGTCAATCGGAATACATACCATTTAGTTACAAGTGATATCATCACAGAGATTGAACTGATACTAAAAACATTTGGCGATACTGTAGCAGATCATGATAAGCAAGTGTTTTTGCAAAACGGACTGCACAAAATTCAGTCTGAACTTAATGTAGCAGAAAGGTGGGGCATTAATAAGTATTTGGAATTCACGGTGACTCAAGTTGAACCTGCCGAACATCTATTGGCAGCATTTAAGCAATATTTTTCAATGGAAATTAATGAAAATCAGTCAGGTGAACAATCACGACCTATTTCTGATTTTGAAAAATTGATAAGTCGCTTGCGCGATAGTGAGTTTTTGTTTTTACAAGAGCTTTCCCAGAATTTTTTTAATGAATTAGCAGATAATTTTCAGATTATTGATATAACTGAATTGGTTACTTTCTCCAAGAAGTCTGCTGGTGTTGTTATTGATGGTACGACGAGTCTTCATTTTGGTAAGGGCGAAAACGAAGGGAATATTAAGGCCGATTTTATGATGTTGCCTCGATTTATTGATGAAGTGTCCTCTTTATCAACCGTCGTTTTCTTCGAGTCCCCTGCCTACTGGAAAATCAAAGATGCACTACAAACAGCAAGACAAAGTTCAAGAGCTAACGCTCTTGGCGGTCAAAACCCAGACGACATCCTAACTGGCGTCCCAAAATACTTCTACGATCTAGACCAAGCCCTAAAAACCAAAATAAAAAGCAAAGGCAGCAGTGAAATAAGAGATTTAGCCACATCACTCAAAGACGAACTCGGCGGCGAATTCGTTTTCAGCGGCGACAACTTAGTCTTCAAAGACAGTAAATCTGGCAGAGAAATCTCCAAAAACCTAGTCTCTTTCGGCATGACCAATTTAGGCATGATCCACACCTTGCTAAAAAACAACGTGATCACCAAAGGGTCATTCGTGTTCATCGACGAACCCGAAACCAATTTACACCCTGACTGGCAAGTGCTGCTGATGAATACTCTAATCAAGCTGGCAGAACATGAGGTCAATGTCGTCATCGCCACCCACAGCATGGATATGCTCAAAGCGCTGGAAATGGGCATGAAAAAGCGCAAAGACCAATCTGATGACGATTTTATGGCGATTCATTTTCTCGATACCGATGGGCAACTGCTGGAGTTTGATTCTGACCAGCCCATGGCGCAACTTGCCGAGGCCCGAAGCGCGCTGAATTCAACCTATGAGTCTTTATATTTCGAAGACTTTGCGAATGATTGATACCGCTGAGTTTACCTTTCAACTGAGTCATGCAAAAGATAAAGAAGACACGGTTGAAAGTGCTGATGTACAAGCCATCAAAATCGACGATGCCGATGGATTGGCTGCAAGTTTGGGCTTTGGTGAGTCAATGTTATCAAAAGTAGATTATTGCGCCTGTGTAGACAACAAGGTTCAATTGATTGAATTGACTGACTTGGAAGAGAGTATTAAAAGTTGCCGTGACGTTCGCAATGAATTGACCGCTCAAGCAAAAGCACAGAAAATCAAGTTAACCGCCAAAGACCACAAACGTATCAGAAAGCAGGCATGGCATGTTATCACCGATGAGTTTAAGTGTAAATGGAATGGCTCAATCGCGGTTGTTGAGCGTTTATATCGTAGAAGTGAGATTGCCACAGACCTGAAATAACGGTATTGCCTTCAATCAATTGGGTCAGTAAGTCTACATTAAGGTCGCTTAAATAGGGGCTAAACGTATACTTAATTGGCATTCCCTGCGACCACTCACCCTCAATCACACCCAGTAGCGCGATGACACATCAATGCTAGAATAGGGTGTTATAGTTTTAGACCTCAGGTTTTTTCTCTCATGCATGTATTGCTGCAAAGCATCGAATTATTGCCCGTTAATCTGCTGCAAGTGGTTTTCACTTTTTTTGGCGCTTTTGCCGCATTGTTGATTTGGCACCTCAAGCGTTTTCGCTCTTTGGCGGTGTACTTTATCTTTCAGGCGGTGTTGATGCTGTTTAACCTGCTCGAAGAGTTACAAGTCACCCGGTCTTATTATCTACTGACGCCAGTGTTTACGTTGGCAACTGGGCCTTTGTTGTATTTTTTCATTCGCGCAGTGGTGAATGACAAGGATTTGCCACCCTTTATCATAGGGTTGCATTTTGTGCCGATGCTGCTGGCTTTGCCTTTTACCAGCGATGTTCAGCGGGTGATTGGTTTTGGTTCACTCAGCCAAATTGTCTATCTAACGGCGGCTTTTCACTTGTTGTATCGCTATCATGTGGCCTCGATGGCGGTGCGGTCCGATGCCAATTCGTTGACCCTGAATTGGATTGTCAAAGCGCTGTCGGTTTATGCTCTGATTATTATTAACGATGTGGTTCGACTGAATTTGCAACAGCAAACACCGCCGCAGCTTAAGGCGTTTTGGTACTTTGTTGCGGTTGCGGTAATTTTTGCCATTTCGTGTTATCTGTTGTTTAAAGTGTTACGCCAACCGCAACTTTTTGACGGTATGAGGGCTTATGAGGCATCGCTGGCACAGGTGCCTCAAGCGGATGAACAGGTGCTGGCAGACTCGGTTTTTGCCAGTCTTGAACAAACCATCATCAATGATGCTTTATATAAAAAGCCGCGTTTGTCGGTTTTAGACCTCAGTGAGGTTACCGGCCTGAACGTTAAAGATATTTCGTGGGCGATTAATCAGGCTTGCCAACAGAACTTTTGTGAATACATTAATGGGTTGCGGGTCAAAGCGGTGCAACAGCAAATTTCGACAGTTGCTGTCGGCAATACTTCATTGCTAGACATGGCTTTTGCTGCCGGGTTTAATTCAAAGTCGACATTTAATGCGGCGTTTAAAAAGGGGGTTGGTATGACGCCGAGCCAGTTTGTGCGGCAAAATACGGCTGATCAGGGTGCTAAATCCTGAATTCGGACGATTTTCAGTGGGTTTTTCCTTATATTGGCTTCAAATCATCCCTTTCGGTCAAGGAGCAACCATGCCGTTAAAATCCTTTTGTCTGTTTTGTTTTACGTTGTTGTTAAGTTTTAATGTGTTCGCCACCAACAAAGCGACACAATGGACCAACTCATCCATTGGTCGTGAACCCACCATTATCAACGTTGCCGACCCAGCCCTTTACTATGCCAATCGGACAAAAGCCATTGCACTGGTTAAAGACAAAAACTGGCAGGCGGCCAAACCTTTGCTGCAAAAATTGGTCAGCGATTTTAAAGATGACGGCGACACCTGGTTTGTGCTGGGGCTGACTTATATGCAGGCAAAGCAATGGCCAAAAGCGGTTGAGGCGCTTGAAAACGCGCTAGCTTTGGGCACTCGATTGCACGGTATGCCCGGTGGTGGGGCCAATCCCAACGACATGATGATAAAAATTGCCGAGGTTTATGGGCAAATAGGCGACCAAAGTCAGGCAATTCATTGGATCAACAAATCGCTGAAAGCACGTTGGGATGACAGGCCAAAACTGGCGGGCACCAGTTTGTTCGAGCAAGGTAAAAACCCCAACTTTAAGGCCTTTGAGTCGAGCAAAGTCTTTGAGCTGTTGGCTGGGTCATATTTGCCAAAAGACCTGACGCGCAACGCAGGCTGGCGACATGATTTGCAATATTTGGTGGCTGAGATAAAGCGATTACACGTTAACCCGTTTCATGCGATAAGCGCCGAATCGTTTGAGCAAAAGGTGAGTGACATCAACCAACGCATTCCTGAACTGTCCGACAAGCAAATCGTTTTTGCCTTGATGCAATTGCTCGGCACCATGGGCAATGGCCACAATTTTATTATTCCTGCCTTTGGTGATAAGGGTTCGTTTAACCAGTTGCCAATGCAGTTTTATTGGTTTGCTGACGGTTTGTTTGTGGTTAATGCCATTGAAGGTTACCGGCAATGGATTGGCCACAAGGTTGAATTGATTGGTAATACGCCTGCGCTTAAGGCGTTGGCACTGGTCAAAAGCATTAACCCAAGGGATAACGAAATGCAGCAGCGCTGGCTTGCACCTTATTACTTGGGGTTGCCATCGGTGCTTGAGGGGTTGGGTATTGTTGATAAAGGTAAGGCCGAGGCAGTCAGTTTGACGTTAAGTGATACCAGCGGAGATCGTCATGTTGTCAGCCCCAAAATTAAACCCATGTCATTTACTGGGTTTGCCAAGCTGCCCAGTTTGAGCAAAGGGGTTACACCGCGTTACCTGCAAAAAAATAATGATAATTACTGGCTTGAAAAGCTGCCAAAGCAGTTGTTGTATGTTCAGTTTAATGATGTCAAAAACAAAAAGTCACAATCGCTTAAGCTGTTCAGTGAGCAGATTCAGCAACTAATCATTAATGGCGAGGTGGCCAACATGGTGCTCGATTTACGCCACAACAGTGGTGGCGATGGGTCTATTGCCGCGCCTATGGTGGCAACGGCGGTATTGTTTAAAGCATTCAGACCCAAAGGTAAGTTGTTGCTGTTGATTGGCCGAAACACCTTTTCGGCAGCGCATAATTTGCTGTTGGATATTACTCGGTTGACTGACGTGATTTTGCTGGGAGAACCTTCTGGTTCTCGCCCAAATGCGATGAGCGAAGCGGGGTGGTTTAACTTACCATACAGCAAACAAACTGGCTTGATTTCGTCGCAGTTTCATCAACCCGGTGCGCCAGAAGACCACCGAATTTGGATAGCACCGCATGTACCTGTCAGTCTTTCTTCAAAGCAGTATTTTGCAGGAGTGGATCCGGTGATGGATGCGGTTATGAATATTATTGGCAAGTGATGTTGGGAGGGGAGTTCGATGATGTAGGAGGGACGCCCCTCCTACTACTTGATACTTACTTCATGCCAGGCTGCATTCTAATGCCAGGGTGCATCAAACCGCTGCAAGAATAGATGATATCGACTGAGTAGTCGTTGGCACCGGTGCCGTTGTTGCCGTCAATTGCTGAAACAGGACGTACGGCGTATTGCTGAACGGTGTGCCAGTATGGGTCTCCATATTGAGTCATGCCGCCGACATTTTTAATCGCTTCACAACGGCCTTTGGCAAACGCTTCGATATTGGCTTGGTTGATGCACGATGCCAGTGATGAGTTGCCACAATCGATGGTTTCAATAGTCCCTATAGCATAGGTGTACTGAGTGTCGTTGTGGTTGCCATGGTTGTATTCAGCGGCGATTGCGCTCAACGATGTTACACCCAATACAGCAAGGGCCAAAATGGATTTTGTTACGGTCATATTCAATGCCTTCTCTTCTTTCGTTATCTTTAGATTTGGGGTTTAACCACCGATTTTTCTTTGTTGTTATTATTGCACGGTGACCTGTATCGCTTGTTATTGTTGTTATATCGTTTGGTGCTGCTTAGTTTGTTATTGTTGTTATGTATGCGTTAACAAAGCTGCGGTAATGTTACTGATTGGAAGGAACAAACGTTATGGCAAACACGACAACTATCGTTACAAATTAGACTACTTTGACAGCGTTATTCGTCGTTTTTGTTGTCGAAAGTGTGTTTTTAACTATTTGTTTTTAAACGATATGGTGTTATTTTTTGCTGTCGTTTTTGTATTGTGAGGGCAGTTGGCCAAACTTTTCGCGGTAGCGTTTTGAAAAATAGGCGTGGGATGAAAATCCACATTGGTGGTATATATTGCTGACGTTTTGGCCTTGCTTTATTAGGTCTCTCGCTCTTGATAATCGATAATCATTGAGCAGTTCGTTGGGGGTCATGTCTAAAAAGTGGCGGACTTTGCGTTCGAGTTGACGAATAGAAATGTGCAGCGCCTGACAGGCATCTTTTATTTTCATTTCGTTGTCTTGATAGTTGTTGGATATGAACAATAAATAGCGGGTGATCAGTCGATCTTCTTCTTGTTCTGGCGAGCTATGTTCAACTTGAGCGGCATGTTGCTGAATCGATTTGATGAGTCGCAATTGGTTGGCCACCCGGTTGAGCAAATCAGGGGCTTTGAATGGTTTGGTGATAAAGTCGTTGGCCCCAAGGGCGTAACCTTGCGCCGTACTGTCTTCGTCACTTTTGGCGGTGACCAGCAATATTGGAATATGACAGGTGATCTCGTCTTTTCTTATTTGCTGGGTTAGTTCGTAGCCGTCCATGGGGGCCATCATCACGTCACTGATAATAATGTCTGGCACTGATTGACGGGCCTGTTTCAGCCCATCTTGACCATTTAAAGCGGTTAATACCTGATGATTTGGCTCCAGCAATTTGACCATATAGGCGACTAATTCGAGGTTGTCTTCAACAAGTAACAGGGTGGGCAGACTGCTTTTATCATCCAAGTCTTTGCGTTGAGAGCCGAGCATTTGGTACTCGGGGATGTCTGGTGGCACGTCTTTAATTGCCGCATTCAAGGTTATTTTGACAGTGGTGCCTTTGCCGGGTTCGCTCGACAGTGCTATTTTGCCGCCAAGGGCATCAATCACATCTTTGACCATGGCCAGCCCAATGCCAGCGCCTTGCCGGTCGGTTGCGTTAGCACCGCGTTGATAACGTTTGAAAATGTTTTGTTGATCGTCAAGCGGAATGCCAATGCCGGTGTCAGAGCATTGGATCACAATAGTGTCTGCCTGTAGAGACGCGCTGAATTTTACAACGCCTTTGTCAGTATACTTAAGCGCATTGGCCAACACATTGTCGATGGCATTTTCGAGGCTGTTGCCTTGTCCACGTACGCTCAGGTTGTCGTCAATTGTCCATTCAAACTGAAGGTTTCGAGTTTTGGCCACGTCAACAAAACCCAGCACCAGCGGATTGAGCAACTTTGATAAATCTACGTTTTCTAATGAACCTGCAACGCTGGTGACCCGCGAGACATCCAGTATTTGGTCGGTCAGGTGAACCAAAGCGTTGACTTTTGCAATTTGTTTGCTGGCATAGTTGTCGATTGAGAGCTCATTTGCCTGCAACGCGTTAATGTTGCCCAGCATGATCTGCAACGGTGTTCGGCTTTGGTGGTAGATATTTTCAACCAGTTTTTCGCGCTCGCTCATCAACAGCTCAATTTCGAGTTTGCTTTGTTGTAACTCGGTGGTGCGAATGGCGATACTTTGCTCTAATGCGGCACTGCGTTTTTGCAAGGCGCGGGTGCGAAGTACAATCAAGCCATACATCAATAAGCCCAATATCACGACATAAGCGAAGTAAGCCCACCGGGTTTGCCAAGGTGGGGTGGCGATGGTAAAGGGGTATTCAAGGGTTTTCGTGTCTTGGCCTCGGGCTTGGGTTTTGACTTTAAAGGTATAGTGGCCGCTGGGTAAATTGGTATAAATGGCGCGGCGGTTGTCGGCACCGGTGTTGGTCCAGTTTTGCTCAAAACCTGTCAGTTGATAGTGGTATTGGCTGGATTTAGGGTGGGCGATATCAAGGCTTGAAAACTGAAATTCAATTTTTTGCAGTTGTGCAGGCAAATCTTGGCCAGGTATTTTGGCAAAATCAAAAGGATGATGTTTATCCGTGAAATTACTGTCGACAGTGGTGAAATGTACCCGAGTTAACTCGCCTTTGGCTTGCGTCGTTGGGCGTTCTTGAACCGATGGCTTGAACTGGCTGATGCCTTTGCGTTCACCCATGATGATGGTGCCGTCTTTGGTGGTGAGCATTGATTGTGCACCGGTTAGAAAGCCCGATAAATCAACACCATCTTGTTTGCCATAAGACGCGATGATTTGCTTGGTGGTGATATCGATAATCTTCAATCCTTCTTCACATACCAACCACAACTGTTTGGTACTGTCTTCAGTGATACCGTTGCAGGGCCATGAGGCATCGCTGCCGGGGGATTTTATTTGCCTTATACTCTGGCTTTGCAAGTCAAATAAATACAATCCATCCATGCTCAACAACCAAATATTGGCTGAACTGTCGCGAAAGATCTTATATACGCTGCCAACTTCGTCAAAATGCTGATCAGTTTGTGTTTGGGTGTTGAGCATATGCAAGCCCATATCTGAGCCCACAAGAATGAGATGATCCAACGGTAAAACGGTTCTGACCCATTGTTTATACAGCACTTTAAGGGTCGATGTTTTGTCATAGAAAGTGGTGGTTTTGAGATCTTTGCCAACATGAACCGCGCCAGAGGAGGTCGCCAGCCAAATCGCACCGTTGGCGTCTTGGACGATATCAAAGATGGTTTGTTGTGTTCTTTCTTTACTGGCATTGTCCAGCAGGGGGATTGAGGTAAATTGTTCTGTTTTGAGGTCGAACCATTGCACACCATTGGTCGTGCCAACCCACAGTCTGTTTTGGCGGTCGAACAGCAATGAAGAAATACGGTTACTGATTAGACTGTTGGGGGTATTGACGTCGACGTTCCAGGTTTTGGTTTGTTCATTACCGATGCGCAGTAATCCAGAACCAAAAGTGCCCACCCACAGGTTTTGCGCCTCGTCTTGTCGCATACTCCAGACATTGTTGATGATTTTGTTTTGACTCGCCAACCGTTGGTAATCCGATAAATGAACATCACGGTGATGAAAGCGATCGATGCCCGAATAAGTGGCAATGAGAATGTTGTCGTTGGCATCTTGATACAAGTCGGTGATCAAGTTGTTGCTCAGGCTGGCTGGGTTTTTGGGATCATGAAAAAATCGCATAAAGCTGGCGCTGTTTGGTGCCATCAGGTTCAATCCTCGGCTGGTGCCAAGCCAAATATATCCTTCGCTGTCGAGTAAAATTTTGGTGATGTTGCTGCTGCTTATGCTGCTATCGTCGGCATCATTGTGGGTATAATGACGGATTTTTTGATTAATGGCATTGATCATGTAAAAACCGTTGTCACTGCCCACTAACAGGCCACCATTGGGGCCCAAACTTAAGTCTTTAATCTTGACTTGATGGATGATTGGGTTTGATAAATGGATATTGGTCGACGATTGTTGGTTTACCTCGCTTGGAGATACAACAAAAAGCCCTTTTGATGTGCCCAGATATAAAGTGTTTGCATCGGTTTGCAACAAAGCGGTAACAGCAACGGGTGACTTCGAATCGTCTATTGTCAGGGTGTAATGGTCGAATTGGTTTTGTTCTTTAAGGTATTCACTTAGACCTTCGTTGGTGGCAAAAAAGTGTCTGTCATCAATCGTTTGAAGCATATCGTGGATAGTTTCATGATCTGGCTTAAGTGGTTTGTTACTTAGGTTTGGATAGCTAATAGAGGCAAAAGTATTTGCCGCCAAAGCGGTTAACGTGGTGGTGCCAGCACTCCAAAAGCGGCCGCTGTTGTCGATATACAACCCCCGGGTTGGATCGGGGTTAACCTGTACCAGGCTGTAACCGTCAAAACGGTAAACGCCGGCATCGCCGCCGAGCCACAGATAACCTTGGTCATCGCTAAACAGACTGCGGACGTTTTTGATGGCAATGTTATGGCTGTCGTGAACGTGATCAAAATCAAAGTCTCCGGCCGTCACTGGTAAGGTGGTGGCAAGAAAAACAACGCTCAGGTATTGGATAAAACGGGCGTAAAGCGCGTTTGCTGGTGGCATTTTTATATTGTCTAATCTCTTTTTGGCCACAACTCTAGCGATAAAGTGGGGGTAAATCAAGGTGCATTGACGCTCAACATTGCCGTCAAATTGATCACGGCGTTATCATACCTTAATCAAACCAAAATATGCTCAGGTTTGGCCAAACCTTGTTCAATCAGGCTGTCGTAAACCTGCTTTGACAAATACTTGTCGTGGTCTGATTTTCGTGAAATCGAATGGATCACCCCAACTAACAGTGCACCAGGGTCTTGCTGATCGTCGTCATTAAGAATACCGCACAGCAACCTGACATAAAAAAACTTCAGGGCAAAGGTCGAAAATTGGTTAAACAGTTCTGGGCCATCGGTTAATTCGAAAGGTTTGGCATAAATCCAGTGCAGCAGCAGGTTAAGAAAAGCAAAACCGTGGCTGTCGATCAGCTTTTGGTAACCGGGCTGACAAAAACGGGCGTAATAATCACTTAAATCCAACTGATTGAGGGTTTCGTTATAGGCATCGGTTAATTTGATTTTATCAATAGCCTGAATTTTGTAATTTAAAAAGACCTCATTGCCTGCCGCAAATCCTTGCGCATACATCAACTTTTGTATCACAAATACCTGGGCATTTTGGTCGACCGGTGTTTCTTGATACATTTTGGCTAACTCGCCCGTGACTAAAGAGCGTTCAAAGCGAAGTAACATGGCGTCCATGTCTTGTTTGGCGCACTCGCTGGTCATCACGAATAAAACGGCCAAATAGAACAGCCGCTCTTCTATTGTGTCGGCGTTTTCGGCCAGTATGCACTGGTAAGCCAATTGTTTAAAGCGCTGTAATAAAGGCGCATCACCGGTGAATCCCCGACTGGCAAAAAAGGGCATTTGGGAATCGGCGGTCACTGCTGATTGCTCAATGTTCATAGATGAGGGGTCGAGCAAGATTTTTCGGGCGGCTTCTGGGCAAGATATCGACAGGCTACTATAAATCTCGTTGCCCAGTAATTTGTTGTCTCGTGGATATACTTTACAAATCAGTGGCAATATATCTTCACTGTGGTTTTTGTGCACGTAACACAATCGCTGTTCATCTAAAAAAGGACAGTCGCCATTGGGTTGCAGTTTCATTTGACGATAATCAAAACCATTGGGACCACAACTGGTGGTTTGCTCTTTGGCCACTTGCCTGATTTTAATATCACCGTGATTTTTAAAGTTTTGGTAGGTTGGTTTGTCCATGGTGACATTCCAGTGATGGCAACAATTATTCTCACACTCAGCGCCAATACACTGAAAATCTTTATAAAAAGCCGGGGTAAAAAGGCGGTCAGAAGCTTCGCGCAGGGTTTTTATCGAGGGGGCAAACTTTATCGCCATGGCTGTTGTATTCCTGTTGGTGAAAGATTCGGCCATTAAACGGCAAAACTATATATGTTGCCGATAATATAGCATTGTATGCCCGCAGCAGCCACCAGACAGGCTTTGAGTTACAGAAGCGTCCGCAAGCTGATCAACACTCACCCGCCGGGTAATACCAAACAAACTTTATCAAATCCTCATCAAATTGATAAACCGACAAACTGCACTGGCTTTGGGGTTTGTCATCTTTGGTCGAGGACACCTTTTCAACTGCTGAAACAAAATCACCGTATTGGGTTATGCCGATTAGGTTTGAATGAGATTTTCTGGCCCGTGAAAAATGTTGTTTGAGCGCTACCGTTAACGCCTTGCGGTCTTTGGTTTCTATCAAAACTTTGTCGCCATCTACGCTGCCCCAATGTATATTGGCTGCGGTAAATTTCATCATGCCCGGCAAGTCACGCTGATTATAAGCTTTTACATAGCTTTTAACCGTTGCGATGTTGTCAGCGCTGGCCAGTGGCATTTTACTATAATGGATTTGAAAGCCGGGGTTATTCTTGGCACTGACTGTTACTGTTATTTTTGGTTCGGTCGCATTGGGTTCGCTCGTTTGTTGGTATTCAATCACTTGCGGAAAATCATGTTGAACATTTTCAAACTTTAAATATTGGCTAGAACACTCAACCAGTTTAAACGCCACAGGGAGTAAATTTTGCGGTGTTTTGGCCCAGTAAAATACGGCGCCAGACATTTC
>JABSOG010000359.1 GCA_013216025.1 Algicola sp.
CTATTATCGACCGGGCTCGTCAAATGAAAGCCCAAGTTTTGATCAACAACGCTGGTATCAGTCAGTTTGATGCCATTCACAATATCAGCGAAACGCAGTTTCGACAGGCGATGGAGGTTAATTTACTGGCCCCGATGTGCCTGACCCGAGATTTTTTGCAGCTTGAAACTGGCCACCATAAAACCGTGGTGAATGTGGGATCTGCGCTGGGCAGCATCGGTTTTCCGTTTTATAGCAGCTACTGCGCCAGTAAGTTTGGCCTGCGCGGGTTTAGCGAAGCGCTGAGCCGCGAGTTGGCCCAATCAGACGACAATATTCTGTACTTTGCCCCAAGGGCAACCCAAACCCCGATGAACACTGAAGCGGTCAACGCGATGAATCGCCAATTTGGCAATGCTGTCGACAGCCCGCAAGCCGTTGCTTTGGCACTGGTTAACCAATTAGAAAAAGGCACCCTTCGTGCAGGTATTGGCTGGCCAGAGCAGATTTTTGCCAAGGTCAACGCCCTGTTACCTCAACTGGTCGACAGCATTTTGTCGAAAAAACTCAAAAACATCAGCCAATTTGTCCGTTCTCATTAGGACTATTACACTCAAACCGGAGAATAACCATGAACCGTTTTAATCGCAATATTACCGCCGCCCTGAGTCTGTTAATGGGCAGTTTTTTTACCCTGAATGTACAGGCCAGTACTGGCACAAACCCCACAGACGAAGCCATCAGCGCTCAACAAAAGTCTTGGGCAGTGGCCAATTATCAGCTTAAGGATGATGCCCAACAAAAGGCTTTTGAAAAGCTCATTCTGGATGCCGATAACGCCACTCAGTCTTTTCCTGATTCGGCCAAAATATGGGCTTGGAGCGGGATCATAAAATCCAGTTATGCCGCTGTTGAAGGTGGATTAGGTGCCTTATCGTTAGTCAAAGCGGCAAAAAAGGATTTTGAAAAAGCGCTGGCACTTGACGAAAACGCGCTAGAAGGCTCGACATATGCCAGCCTGGCTTTGCTGTATCACAAAGTGCCGGGTTGGCCGATTGCTTTTGGCAGCGATGACAAGGCTGAAGAGTTTTTTAAAAAAGCACTGAAAATCAACCCGCTTGGCCGCGAATCTAATTTCTTTTACGGTGAGTTTTTATATGACGAACGCAAATATAAACAGGCTAAGAATCATTTGTTGGCCGCTAAAAACGTGCCTTTTTGGGCTGACCGACCGGTGGCTTACAAACACCGCCAACAGCAGATAACCGCGATGCTGGCCAAGGTCGAAAAACGCTTAGCCAAACGCAAAAACCGTCGTTAATCCGGCTTTTAATTTTCAATTCAGGGAGTTACGCTTATGAGCGTCAATACCATCGATATCAATACTATAGAGTTAAAAGCCCCACCAATTCGAGTGCCTGCGGCTCTATTAACCAAAAATAAGCTCAAGGCTGCGACCAAGCCTACCACCCAAAACCAATCAAAACTGCTGGCGGGTTACACTGTCAAAGAGGTGGCTAAACTGGCGTTTTTGTTGGTCCTGGTGGTTGTGGCCGAACTGGTGCTTTATAACATTTTGCAAAATGCACTCGACCCTCATTCTGGGCGCGGTGCAGCGCAGCAACCGTCAAAAGTCGAAGTCAGAACGGCATCGATTAAATACAGTCGTTTGTGATTTTTGGGGTCTGGCTATTTCCAGTCATTTGCGGTGGGGTATTGCTTGATATTGTACTTTTTCAATAGTTGGCTGAAGTAGTGTTTTCTCTTCAATTTGGTAATGTTCTTATGATAATAACCCATCAGTATTTCTATTTTGGGTCTACTGGCTTTGTTTGGGGTGAAAGCCAAATACAGTTTTTGTCGGGAGACACAGCCAGACAGGCGAATTTGACCGGTGAGTTGTTTTTCGTTGAGAAAATGCAGCATCGAATAATAGGTCATCATAACGGTATCAACCCGGTCTGTTTTTAACAAAATGTCGGTGCTGGTGGGTAAAAAAGCATCGTTGTAAGGATAGGTAATAAAATCGGCACTGAGATTTTCCTGATGCAATGGGGTTGGCAAAGTATCTCGGGGGTGAATAATGGTGCGTTTGTTGATGGATGCTGGGTTGTGGTATTGCCATGGATCGCTTTGGCGGCTGAAAAAACAAAAACGCTGAATGCCGATTTCAACATCAGGGAATAGCAAACGGGGAGCCTCATTTTTGGCCGGTGCCAATAGCGCATCAACCTTGCCTTCGTTGGCCAGTTTTATCGCCCGAGACCAAGGATAAACATCAAAATTAATCTCAATTGGCGCATCTGCAAAGACTTCTTTGGTGTATTCAACCAACAACCCGGGTTTAGATAGACTCATGGGACAAATAAAAGGACACCAGTCTATGGTCGCTACTTTCATCACCGCAAAAACGTTGGCGCTGAAAAACAAAGAAAAAATCAAAGCTAAACGCCATTTTACCATTGAGATGCCTGACCGGAACATAAGAGGTTGCTGAACTGCAAGTATAGACTAATTATCGGCATCGGTCATGTGCTTCGCTTTGGTCTTTTTTACGCTATTTCACTTACTTTGTAATGGCTTTCCAATGGTCTTTTAATTCTTTTTTAATCAAACCTTCATAATCGGCGTGGATAATGCACTGCTACTCATATGAATAATGTAATCGCTTACAAAGGTACTAAAGTGACCGTTCAAACCGCCCTTAACGCACCTTCATTGAGCAAAACCACTTTGCAGCGCACCAATATGGTGCGTAAACAAAACTTAACGGGTTCAGCAGGCAGTTTGCTAAAGAGCTGCCCATTTATTACCTTAAAAGACAGATGACAGCGTTGTCATTTGGCTTTTACTGTGCCAAACTAGCAGCATAATCGCATAAACAACCCAATTCGTTCACCAGGAGGCACCATGCCATCGTACCAAGACAGAAACATTTCGAGATTGACCCGGGACACCTATGCTTTGATCTTGGCCGGTGGCCGGGGGTCTCGTTTACATGAATTGACCGACTGGCGCGCCAAACCGGCGACCTTTTTTGGCGGCAAGTTTCGCATCATTGATTTCCCGCTTTCTAATTGCATTAACTCGGGCATTCGCAAGATTGGTATCGCTACTCAGTACAAGTCTCACTCGCTTATTCGCCACGTTAATCGCGGCTGGGGCCACTTTAAAAAAGAACTGGGTGAATCAATTGAGATTTTGCCCGCCTCACAGCGTTTTGGCGAAAAATGGTATATGGGCACTGCCGACGCAGTGTTTCAAAACATCGACATTATTCGTCACGAATTGCCAAAATATGTGATGATTTTGTCGGGCGATCACGTTTACCGCATGGATTACGGCCCGCTGTTGGCCAAACACGTTGATAGCGGCGCAGACATGACGGTGTGTTGTATCGAAGTGCCTTGCGAAGAGGCTGCCGGATCATTTGGCGTAATGACTGTCGATGAAGATCACCGTGTGGTGCGTTTTGACGAAAAACCCGAACAGCCTTCAGAAGTACCGGGCAAACCGGGCACTACCTTGGCATCGATGGGTAATTACGTTTTCAACACCGAATTTTTGTTTGACCAGTTGGCCAAAGATGCCGAGCAAGATGGCTCAAGTGGTGACTTTGGCAATGACATCATCCCCAATATCATTAAATCTCACAAAGTCTACGCATTTCCGTTTAAAGACCCAGACAGCGACAAACAACCGTACTGGCGCGATGTCGGCACACTGGATTCGTTCTGGGAAGCCAACATGGAATTGGTTGAACCTGAACCGCATTTGGACATGTACGACGAAAACTGGCCAATTTGGACCTATCAAGAACAAACGGCACCGGCCAAATTCGTTTACGACAAAGGCGCACGCCGGGGCATAGCCATCGATTCTACTGTATCGGGTGGGGTGATTGTGTCGGGCTCAACGGTCAAGCGTTCGTTGCTGTTTTCAAAAGTAAGAGTTAACTCCTATTGCACCATTGAAGAGTCGGTGATTTTGCCGGGCGCTATCATTGGTCGCGGTTGCCAAATCAAAAAAGCGATTATCGACCGCAGTTGCGTTATTCCTGATGGGCTAGAAATTGGGGTTAACCACGACAACGACCAAGCTAACGGATTTAGGGTAACCGAAAAAGGGGTGGTATTGGTGACTCGCGATATGTTGGCTGCTATGGCCTTGAAGTAATGTGGCCTTGAAGTAAAGAGCCTTGAAATAACGAGTACAGATTTAACAAGCATAGAAATATCGGGCCTGACATAACAGGCCTACAAACGATTGACTTTACAACTATTGACCTCAAAGTAAGCGGGAGATGACTGCATGAACAATAAGGCGCTGTGTTTGCTCAGCGAGGAGACGGTTGACGCCCTGCTGAGCGTACAACATGACGATGTTTTCAGTGTGCTGGGAATGCATCCGCACCCTAGCGAAAACGGATTGATAGTCAGGGCTTTTTTACCCGGTGCCAAGGGCATTGAGGTGATTGACTGCAAAAGTAATCGCAAGGTGGCTAGCTTGACCCAGATCAATGACGCCGGGTTATTTGAAGGCAAACTTGGCCGGCGGCGTAAGCCGTTCACCTATCGGCTGCGCATTGATTATCCGATGCAGCGCGTCGAACTCGACGATCCTTATCGTTATCCCTCATTACTTAATGCAGACGATTTGTATTTGTTTTGCGAAGGCACCCACGAACAGACTTACAACTGGATGGGCGCTCACGCCAAAACAGTCGATGGCGCCAGCGGTATGCATTTTGTGCTGTGGGCACCCGATGCCGCGCGTGTGTCGGTTGTGGGTGATTTTAATGACTGGGACGGTCGTTTGCATGTGATGCGCAAACATCCGGGCGCAGGTGTTTGGGAGATTTTTATTCCTGACTCTTTATCAGCAGTGACTGAAAAAAATCTAAGTTACAAATACGAAATTGTCGCAAAAAGTGGCCACCTGTTGCCCTTAAAGGCAGACCCTTACGCCTTTGCTATGCAGCATCCGCCACAAAACGCTTCGGTTACTGTCGACCAAAAAGCCTACCAGTGGCAAGACGCTAACTGGATGACCGAACGCGAAACCGCAGCTAACCAATATCACGGACCCGTGTCGATTTATGAAGTGCATTTAGGGTCTTGGCGCCGTGTCAGTGATGAAGACGGTGCAGATAATCGTTATTTAACCTATCGCGAATTGGCCGAACAATTGGTGCCATATGCTGTTGATATGGGCTTTACCCACTTGCAATTAATGCCGGTCAGCGAATTTCCATTTGATGGTTCGTGGGGTTATCAACCGATTGGTCTGTTTGCGCCGACATCACGTTTTGGCACACCTGAAGATTTCAAATATTTTGTCGATTGCTGTCATCAACAAGGGCTGAGTTTGTTGCTTGATTGGGTGCCGGGGCATTTTCCCACTGACTTACATGGCGCTGGCCAACTCGACGGCACCGCTTTGTACGAACACGAAGACGACCGCAAGGGGTTTCATCCCCAATGGAAAACCCACATCTATAACTATGGTCGCAAAGAAGTACAAAGTTACCTCATCAGCAACGCCATGTATTGGCTCGAAGAATTTCATGTTGACGGCCTGCGGGTTGATGCGGTGACCTCGATGTTGCACTTGGATTACTCACGAGAAGAAGGACAGTGGCTCCCCAATATTCACGGCGGCAAAGAAAACCTCGAAGCCATCGAGGTGTTGCAACAAGTCAACAGCCGCGTTTATTTCAATTACCCCGGCACCATGATGGTGGCCGAAGAATCAACAGCGTGGCCGGGCGTTTCAAAGCCGGTAGATGAGGGCGGGTTGGGTTTTGGTTTTAAATGGAACATGGGTTGGATGCACGACACGCTCGAATATATGCAGCGCGACCCGATCCACCGTCAGCATCACCATAACGACATGACTTTTGGTTTGACTTACTGCTTCAGTGAGAACTTTGTATTGGCGCTCAGCCACGACGAAGTGGTGCACGGCAAAGGTTCTTTGCTGGGTAAAATGCCTGGAGATGATTGGCAGAAATTCGCTAATTTACGCGCTTATTACGGTTTTATGTGGACCCATCCGGGCAAAAAACTGCTGTTTATGGGTTGTGAATTTGGCCAACGTGATGAATGGGATCATGATCATTCTTTGGATTGGCACTTGCTCGATTCACCTAACACGGCCAATAACCACGCAGGCGTTCAGCAATTGGTTAAAGACCTTAACCGTACCTATCGAGAATTGCCTGCATTGCACCAACTCGATTGTGACGCCAGCGGTTTTGAATGGCTTGAATTGAACAACAACCAGCAGTCGATTTTCAGTTACTTGCGCAAAGGCCATGATGGCACACCGCCGGTTGTAGTGGTGGTTAACATGACGCCAATGATGCACACCAACTACGCACTTGGCGTACCGTTGGCCGGTTTCTATAAAGAATGCCTTAACACCGACAGTAGCCATTATGGCGGCAGCAATGTGGGCAATGAAGGGGGCGTACAAACAAGTGGGGAACCCTGTGGCGGTCATCCTAATCAACTGTTATTATCCGTTCCCCCGTTGTCTACCGTGATTTTCCAGTGGCAATCGAAAAAGGAAACCCAATGAACACTACACCAGTAAAGCAGCAAGTATTGACTCAACCTTTTGCAGGTCAAAAACCCGGGACTTCGGGTCTGAGAAAAAAAGTCGTCGAATTTAAACAAGCTCATTATCTCGAAAACTTCGTTCAGGCGACATTTAATACCATCGGCTCGCTTGAAGGAAAATGCGAAGGCAAAACTTTGGTCATTGGTGGCGATGGCCGCTACTTTAACCGCGAAGCGATTCAAATCATCATTCGCATGGCCGTGGCCAACGGGTTCGGCAAATTGTTAGTGGCCCAAGGCGGCATATTGTCGACCCCGGCAGCCTCATGCGTTATCCGCAAAAACAAAGCTTGCGGCGGCATTATTTTATCGGCGAGTCACAATCCCGGCGGACCAGATGAAGATTTTGGTCTCAAATTCAACGGCCAAAATGGCGGTCCGGCAGCGCAAAATGTTACTGACGCGATTTACCAGCAAACCCTTGAATTGAATCACTATAAAACGGTTGATTCTGATGACATCGATATTGACCAATTGGGTGAAACCGATGTTGGAAAAACAACAGTGCAAATCTTCGACCCAGTGGTTGATTATGCCGACCTGATGGCCAGCAAGTTTGATTTTGGTTTGATGCGCGAGCTGTTCAAAACCGGCGAATTTCGCATGTGTTTTGACGCCATGCACGCCGTTAATGGCCCCTACGCCAAAGAAATTCTCGAAAACCGCCTTGGCGCACCGGCAGGCACCGTGATAAACGGCGTGCCATTGACTGATTTTGGTGGGGGTCACCCCGATCCTAACTTGGTTCATGCCCACCAATTGGTTGAACTGATGCACGGCGAAGACGCACTCGATTTTGGCGCTGCGTCAGACGGCGATGGCGACCGCAACATGGTGCTGGGCAACAATTTTTACGTTAATCCTTGTGATAGCCTAGCTATTTTGACCGCCAACGCCCAGTGTGTGCCGGGTTATGCGCAAGGCATCAAAGGCGTGGCCCGCTCAATGCCAACCAGCCGCGCAGTAGACCGCGTAGCGTTTGAAATGGGTGTTGATTGTTTTGAAACCCCAACCGGCTGGAAGTACTTCGGCAACCTGCTCGACGCAGGCAAAATCACCTTGTGTGGCGAAGAAAGCTTTGGCACCGGTTCGAATCACGTTCGCGAAAAAGACGGTCTGTGGGCGGTATTATTTTGGTTAAACCTGATTGCCGCCAAAAAGCAATCGGTCAGCGAAATAGTCAAAAGCCACTGGGAAAGTTATGGTCGTGATTATTTCACCCGCCACGATTACGAAGGTGTTGATGCGCCAAAAGCACAACAGATGATTGGGATGTTAAGGGAAAACCTTGGCAGCCTTAA
>JABSOG010000360.1 GCA_013216025.1 Algicola sp.
TGCTTCGATGCGAATATTGACTGTGATAAAAGATTGCCACAGGTGACCATCGGGCTTGGTTTGTTGTCGCCAACCGATGCCGCCGGTTTCAGTGCTGCCCAGCACTTCAATTGGCGGTTGCCCCAAGTGCTGTGCCATTGCGGTGGCCGTGGCGAGGTTTAACGGTCCGCCAGAAGAAAATACCGTGCGAAGACTATCGGCATACGCTTGCCACAACGGCTCTTGGCAGGTTCTTGCCAAAAACGCCGGGCTGGATATTAAGGTCACCGGTTGTTGTAATTGCATCACCAGTTCTTCAGGGTAACTGATCATTTTTCCATAGATGTGACGGCCACACAAAAGTGGCCAAATCAGTTTGAACAAAAAACCGTAAATATGTTGATGAGAGACGGTTGCGACAATCAAGGTATTGTTGATTTGCTCGCCCCACAAGGCGTCAAGGTCGCTTATTTCGTTGCCCAGTTGTGACCACGATTTGGTTATTTTTTTCGACTCGCCGGTAGACCCTGAGGTATAAAAATCAATGGTTTGACTGTTGTCTATCAGCAATGCCGGATCGGGTCCGCCGATGGGTATCGCAAGGGCGGTGGCGGTCGGTAAATGTCTCAGGTCTTCAATTGGGGCGTGACCTATGGTGGCATCGACATTGGGTTTTATCGCAAGTAACTGACCGGTTTGTTCTGAAGGCGGCAAAATAACGTGTTTTTGCGCGCACAACAAAGCGAACAATAAAGTGGCGAAGTGTTGAATGTCGTGTTCAAACAACAGCCAATTTTGTTCTGGCTGTTTTTTTAGATACCAGGTTAGAGCGGTGACATCGCACAACCAATCGGTTGCGGTCTTGTCTTCAAACAAGGGGTTATCGGCATGTAATGCGGTGAGTTGTTTGGTTAGATTCATCAATGATTTTGCTTTGTGGTGTTTTTGGCTTTCACCTGACGCCTGATTAAGTACTCAATGCCAAACATCAAGCCAATCAGGATATAGGCGATTAAACCGTTATAAATGGTCCAGCTTTGCAGCGACATAAACAGTGCTGTGTAAGCGGCGATTAGGGCGTTGACGGCAAAAAATATTGCCCAAGCTATGGTGACTTTTCGGGTGTAGGCAACCCCGGTTAACGGTAGTCCTGGGTCGGTCATTCGTGCCAGCGTTTCTATCACCGATGGGGGTCGAATCAACGACATCACAAACACCGTCAGTAGCGTCAAGTTAACCACCACGGGATAAAACTGGATAAGCTTGGTTGAGTTGAGCAGCGCCGAACATAACAACAAAGTGCTGGCCATTAACAGCGAGGCTTTAACCCACGGCGCGGGTTTTTTATTAGAACGGTTACCGGCACTGCTTTGCAGCATCAAGCGGGCGAGGATCACCAGCAATAAAACACTGGCAATGATGCTCGGTGAAAAATGTTGCAGGCCAAAAAAAACGATAGCAGGATAAGCTATCGAAATAAGGGTAATGATTACGCTCAGCAGCTTGGTATTCATTGACTGGTGTTAGCCGGTTTCGAGCAAGGCGTGCAGCGCGTTGACCACATCGGCTACGGTACGGACCTTTTTAAACGCGTCTGGGTCAATTTTCTTACCTGTTTGTTCTCTGAGTTTTACCACTAGGTCAACCGCATCTATGCTGTCGAGATCTAAGTCTTCATAGAGGTTGACGTCCAGGGCGATATCGTTTGCATCGATTTCAAAATCTTCGATGAGCACGTCTTTCAACATTTGAAAAATATCGTCTTTATTGCGCATGTTTTCCTTCCCTAACCTTTATTGACCGTTGATGAATGCCGCGAGGCTGTCGATAGAATAAAAATGTTTCTTGGTGGCTTCGTCGTTGGCGTTGAGCACGATATTGTACTTTTTCTTGACTGCCAATCCCAGTTCTAGCGCATCTATCGAGTCTAGGCCTAGCCCGTCGACAAACAGCGGATCGGTATCAATAATATCGTTGTGGGTAATGTCTTCGAGTTCTAGGGTATTGATGATTAGTGCTTTCAATTCATTCTTAAGTTCGGTCATTGAACGTTAACTCTTCTTTAAACAGTGATTCTATGTGTCGGGTCAGATGACGGACGGCTTTGGTGATATTGTCGCCAAATTCATCGCGATAAGGCGATATCGCTATGGGTTGTTTGACGGTTAAGTCAAAATCGAAACGCCTTTCGGGCACATTATACCAGACATTATCTTTTGTTAAAGTTGATGGGGTAACCTTAAGCAAAATAAACAACAGGTCGGTTTGGCTGCGCATCGCGATGTTGGCAAAACCGCGTTGTAACTTCAACGGTTTGTTTTTATTGGTGCGGGTGCCCTCAGGAAAGATCACAATGTTGTTACCAAGTGCCAAAGAGGCGGCACAATCTTCCATCAGTTGGTCAGGATCTGAGTTGCTGATATACCCCGAGGCTCTAAGTACCCCGCGCATAAACGGGTTTTTAAACAGGTGGCTTTTAACCACACAGTCGGCATTTTTGATTTGTGATATCAGCACCACCACATCGACTAAAGAGGGGTGATTGGCAATAATGATTTTGCCCTTGAGTTGCTGTAATTGTTTGGCCCCGTTGATTTTTACCCGAAAAACCCCAAGAAATTGCATGGTATTAACAAAAATACGAAAGCCATAATGCACCGTCATGCGGGCAACGGCTTTTTGTTTGAGTTTATCGCTGATGATAAGCCTTTGCAGCGGTAAAATGGTCACGCTCATGAAAAGTCCGCCAAGGCCAAATAGGGCGAAGCAAAACCCAGTGGCGAAAATGCGCCAAAGGTGATTTATTGGTTTATAGATTTGTTTAAACATTTTTTTAGGCACTTTACTAGACATTGGCCCACTGCCACTGTTTTTGAGCTGAAACAATCGTGCTGGTGGTTTGGTCACTGTGGTACCAGGCCAAAAATGCCAAAGCTTGGGGCAGGGGGCTGTTGTTTTGTTTGTCGGGGGGGCTAAACGTCAACGAGACTTCGCGACCTTCGGTTTTGCTCAGTAAAATGGCGACACTGTGGTCTATTTGCTGCTCGGTGATATAAGGGGTGTATTTTTCAGGGGTAATGGTTTCGGTGCAAACCATGATCAATTCATCATGATCAGATTGCTTTAACCGGGCAACTGCATCGCAAAGACCCATATGAAAAGAATCGATTCCGGCGGCAATGGTGGTCGAAGGCTGTTTGTTGTCGGTTAAAATACTGTACTGTCCCGCCACAGCGTTGTGCACCGACAGCGCAAATTTTGTTGGTGACAGCGTTTGGTTGCCAACCACGTCTTCAATCAACTCATTGGTTTTGACCAAATCGCCAAAACGCGACACAAACACCATTGGCAGGGCTGTTTTTTCGGTTGTTAATTCATAAAGCGTAAAACAGCACAAGCGGGCAAACTTGCTCAGTCGCCTGCGCTGCATCATCGGGATAAAATCGAGCTTGGGCACACTGACTTGAGTATCAAGAAACACTGGATTGGTTGCCCACGTTTGCCATTGCACCGGGGTTTGTAGACCGGGCGCCAATGCGGTGATATTTTTTATTTTAAATTGCATGGATTAGTGATTTTGTATTTTTTGTGCGTTGGGATTGTTAATGTAATGGCGAATTTCTTTTTCGAGCAGTTTGACCCACTTATTATAGTTTCGATGAATAGAATTTTGCTTGGCACGATATTCCAACTGCTCACTCTTTACATATTTAATGGAAAAGCTTTTTTGATCATAACGAATGGAGACGGTCGCACTGTGTTGCCTGACATCTATACGGGCGACGATTTCACCGGGTTGTTGTGATCTAATTTGCCAATTTTTATAGGATAGCGCCGCGACGATTGACGGTTCTATTTGGCTGAGCGTTTGACTGGGTGATATAGAGGCGTGATTGACACTATAAAGGCGTTGAGCGCTACAACCAGCCAATACCAAGGCGAACATTAAAACTGAAATGATTGTTACGATCCGCATTGTTTACGCCCTCATCAGAATTTTAAAAAAATGAAGGCGCGATTATAGCCGATCAAAGTGGATTGTTGTAAAGCTATTTGAGATTTAGTTGGACGCTTTCATTTTATTGGTCAACTTGTTATATTGCCGCGATAATTTACCACTCCTACTGATACGGGTTAGCCATGAAAGCAGTCAAAAAAGCAGCACTCGAACACGCTCACGTACCTGAGAGTGCCTTTGGCAAATGGTTTTTGCGCACTGGCGTTTGGACCCACCGGGTATTAGAAATTGCACTGCTAGACTTGTGTGAGTTGATGTCACATAAATCTGCCGATCAAACTCCACAATTTGACGTGATAGTCGATGTCGCTTGTGGTTATGGCGAATCGCTGGCCAAACTCAACAGTCGCTTCAGCCCCAAAAAGCTAATCGCCATGGATATCGACCCTGAAATGCTCGACGAGGCAGCCAAAAAAGCCGAGCGAGATAAGCTGGATAATGTCGAGTACATCGAATGTTCTAACTCAAAAATCAACCTGCCCGATAACTCAGTAGACATGTTGTTTTGTCACCAAAGCTTTCACCACCTGATTTATATGGAAGAAGCGATGGCCGAGTATTTCAGGGTATTAAGACCCGGCGGCGTATTGCTGTTTGCAGAGTCTACCAAACGATACATTCATTCGTGGGTCATCAAATGGTTGTTTCGCCATCCAATGAAAGTTCAAAAAACCGCAGACGAATATTTGGAATTGATTCGAGGCAGCGGGTTCAGCATTGATGATGCTCAGATATCCTATCCATTTTTGTGGTGGAGCCGGGAGGATATGGGGGTTATGGAGAATTTGTTTGGGCGCAAACCGCCTGTTGATCGCGAAGAGACTTTGGTTAATTTGATTGCGATTAAACCACTATAAATGGGGCAACATATGACTCAATTCAATCTCAAACGGCTGGTGCCTCTAACGGTGATTATTTGCTTGTTGGGGTTGGTGATATATGGCGATATTGAGTACGGTGGTGGCTTTTTGTTTGCGGTTGGTTTTGTTTATGCCGCAGTGTTGTGTTTCTCGCTGCAAAGTCGACCTTGTATGGATAAATGCCTTGTCGGTATTTTGATTTTGGGCGTATCCAACTGGTTTGTCTTTTACAGTAGCGTTATTGCGATGGCGCTGCCAGAGACATTGCAGGAGTACTTAATGTACTTGGGACCGAGTCTTGCCGGTGGGGTTTTGACATTGGTCGTTATGAATAAGCAATGGCAGGTAAAGCTGGAGCGAAATCAGATCATTACTGTGCTTGTTGCCTTAGGATTGTCCTCTTTGATGACTCGGCCTTTGTTGAATCTGGTTGATGAGCGTTTATTCGAAGGCTGGTTATTCTCTTTAAATAGCGTGCTTTGGTGTGGCGCATTTACTTTGGCCATTGTGGTTCATCCTAGCTGGAGTCAACGGCATCGTTTGCGTTAATTACTGTCGCTTTTTGTTTCGGGGATTCAATGGCCAGTTGCGTGGCCGCTGGCTTGTTTGATTGACCTGACAGGCGGTCATAAGTGCCGCAAACCAACTTGTGACCCGCGACATAGGTGTTGTAGCCAACTGTACAGAATATGCAGGGGAACATTTTGAATTTAGGTTTGCTCATTGTTTTTGCGCCACAATATCATCAGTTAAAATAACAGACCTGCTTTACAACATTTTTAGTTCACTGGCGACACAAACGATTTAAGCGTTCTGGCCAGTACCCACACCCCATCTTCCATTTTGTCATCCCAAGGCAATCCAAAAGTCACTCGCAGGTAATTATCACAATCTTGGTTGTTAATGAACAGGCAACCGGGGGCGATGGCGACTTGTTTTTTGATTAACAACTGCCAAAGCTGTTGGCTAGACTTTCCCTCGGGCAAGCCAATCCATAAACAAGGGCCGCCTGCGGGTTGACTGATATATAGCTGTCCTTGTGCCAATTCTGACTTTAAAATGGCATTTAAGATACTCTTCATTTGTTGACACTGCTGGGCTAATCTAAGCCTGATTTTATTGACCAGCTTTCGATAATGGCCGCTTTGAAATAACTCAAGCAGCATCGCTTGTGACGAAACCAGCGGCAGTTCTGCGGCTGCTTGTTGGCTTATTTCGCAAGCTTGATAGGTGTTTTTGCAAATTAAATAACCTAAGCCAAAACGGTCTGAAATGGTGTCATAAAAATCGTTGATGCTGATGATTTTACAACGACTGTCTTTTGGTAAAAGGCTGGCGGTTGAGGCGGGTCTTTGGCCACCAAAATACAAATCTCCCCGATCATATTCAATCAAGACAACTGAGCGCCGAATAGCCCAATCAATCAAACTGGTTTTTTGGTCGTCGGTTAATACTCTGCCAGTTGGGTCGTTAAAGCTGGGATTAAACAGATAAGCAGCAAAAGGTTCTTGTTGCCAAGCTTGATCGAGCAAGTTCAATTCGCGGCCAAAATCTGCTTGCATCGGCACGGCCACGGTTGAGATATTGTATTGCTGTAACATCGATTGAAAATAATATGAACAAGGCACTTCTATGGCCACCCGGTTTTGCAATAGTCGGCAAGCCAAAAATGCGATAGCTAAGCCTTCGTTTCGGCCATTGGTGATCAAAATATCATCATGATGGATTAATTGTCCGGCGCTTAATAAGTATTTTGCAATTTGCTGACGCAACGGTTTGGCTGTTTGTGCTGGGTCGTGGTTTTGAATTCGATAAGGCCTGACGCTGAGCGCCTTGCGATGCATTTTATTTAACAGTAC
The DNA here is from genome assembly GCA_013216025.1 of Algicola sp. Taxonomy (GTDB): domain Bacteria; phylum Pseudomonadota; class Gammaproteobacteria; order Enterobacterales; family Alteromonadaceae; genus JABSOG01. The sequence goes on from JABSOG010000360.1 coordinate 6,717, forward strand.
TTCAGAATCAATCACTGTACTGGGCGCGGTGCACGACAGCGGCAGTACGTCAGGCATACTCAACGAGTACTGAACGGCTGTCGTTAGAGGCAACTGATTTAAATCTCGTGAGTTGACAAATGTACTGCCATAGCTTTGAGCATGGTTGTCTTTGGGCCGCTCAACAAAGTAGCCTTTTTTGGCGATGGCTTTGACCCAGCCTTGCAGCTCTAACTGGTGGTATACATGAGTGGCGGTAGACGCGCCAATACCGCGCTTTTGCGCCAATGTTCGAACTGAATCGAGCTTGTCGCCATGTTGCAAAGTACCATCACTGATGGCTTTGATGATCTCATCACAATGTTTTTGATAAATAAACTTTGTCATAATCAATCCAATCTGTATTGTGTTTTTTAATGGTTTTCTATATCTGTTTTGTATTTTTGATTACTTTACACTGTGTTTCAAGTTTTAAGAAGGCAAAGGAAAAAGTAATGACGACATTAATAGAAACCCCAAGACTTATCATGCGCGAATTCACTCTGGACGATTTAGACGCGGTTTTTGAGTTCTCCAAAGAGCCTGAGGTGATGAAACTTACCGGCGAAGCTTGTGTCGAAAACATAGAGCAGGCGAGAAAAATAATCACTGATATTTGGCTGCCTGAATATAAACAATACGGTTATGCCCGTTACGCACTGGTGCACAAAGGCGACAATAAAGTGATTGGTTTTTGCGGTTTGAAATTCATGCCTGCCGGAGAAATTGGCGACAACAAAGCCGCGCCGGACATTGGTTATCGCATGTTGAAAAAATACTGGAGCCAAGGATTGGGTTTTGAGGCGGCTAACGCGGCAATGCAATATGGGATTAATACATTGGGTTTGACGGGTATTTTTGGTGATGCTGTGGTTGAGAATACCGCGTCGATTAGAATTTTGGAGAAAATTGGGCTTAAGTATGAGCGGCAGTTTGAGTATGAGGGGTTTGTGGTTAATCGGTATTCGTAGGCGGAGAGGGTGTAGATTTAATCCAAAAAGGGCGGCGTAGGGGCAGACCCCTGTGCTGTCTCTTAGTCACATCTTTATTGGCTCATCCGAGCCATCTATAGGCTTCCTTTGCTCAAGGCAATAAGTCATGTATGAACCAGATACAGGAAAGTGGGTCCAGGATACATTTGGGAATGCACAATTAAACGACAAGAG
>JABSOG010000361.1 GCA_013216025.1 Algicola sp.
TCTTTGTAAAGCGACATGCCAGAATTGTGACTCAAGCTGCCTTTATCACTGGGGGAGTGCTTGAAATGGCCAAATTGCGCCAATTTGGTGTCAACACTGCTGGCCCCGCCGGCAAAAGTACCGGCCCAAACTAAGCCTTGTGGATCAGCGTAGATGTTCAGTACCAGATCACTACTTATGCTGTTCGGATCGCTTAATTGATGGCGGTAGCAGATAACGATGGTATCCAGTCGACACAATCCCTTATAAGTGCCAATCCACAAATTGTCTTTGGTGTCTTGGGTAATGGCTGTCACGCTGTCGTTGTTTTTCCCTTGCAGGCCGACGGTGGTAAAACGACCACTTTTAGTATCAAAAAGGTTGAGACCACCATTTTTAGTCCCAACCCAAAATCGCTTTTGGTTATCTTGATACAGGGCCCTTACATCGTTACTGTTTATGCTAGCGACATTTGATGGGTCATGTTCAAACCGTTCAAATTGGTCGGTTTGCGCATTAAAACGATTTAGACCGTGTTTGGTGCCAATCCACAAGTCGCCTTGGAGGTCTTGGTAAATGGTTCTAATGTCGTCATGGCTCAAGCTGTAGGGGTCTGACTTATCATGCTTAAAATGTTGGAAGTTGCGCTGTTTTGGGTTAAAGCGGTTAAGCCCTTTTGACGTACCTACCCACAAGAAACCTTGGGCGTCTTCGGCAATGGCGGTGACATGATGATGACTTAAACTGGCCGGGTCGCGTGGGTCGTGTAAAAAATGGTCGAAGCCTTGAGTTTGGTTATTATAACGGTTTAAACCCGCTACCCCTGTGCCCACCCAAAGTGTGCCTTTGCTGTCATAAAACCCGGCGGTGATATAACTGTCTGACAGCGAATCGGGCTGCTGGGGGTTGTGGTGAAAGTGCTTGAACTGATAACCATCAAAGCGGTTCAGGCCATCTGCGGTGCCTAACCACATGAAACCAGCGCTACTGCGGGTAATAAAAGTGACCACGTTTGATGACAACCCCTGAGCAGGGGTGAGTTGGTCAAAGCGCAGTGATGATGCCGCTGCACTCATGTAAGGGAAGCTAAACACAAGTGTTACTAGTAAAAAGGCAAAACGATTCAAATTTTTATGACCACACAAGAGCTATCATCTATCTTGGATATTTTACGCAGGCTGGGCTGCGCTGGCAATACTCGTTTTCGGGTACCAAGGCAATATGATCAGGTTGTGCCCTGCTATTCCTTATGTCGCCAATAGGCGCGGTTTTCGTTTGCCATTCAAGAGCGCGCCGATGAATGTAGCACGAATGAACAGATCGTAAAGTACGATTGATATGAATATCGTTAACACACAAATGGCGGCCAACTTTATCGACCAATGTAAGGCAAGTTCGGCGAAGGCAATCTGTAACCAAATGACGATGGGTAAGTGGATGAGGTAAAGCCAATAAGAGGCGTCGGCAACATAGCGAACCGTTTTGCTGGGACAGTCAAATAAGCGCTTAAAGAGCCCGATTGTGAGTGAGACTAGCGACCACATCATGATGGCATAACTCACCGAAAAGCCTATTTTAAGCAGCGGGTAATGTGGGTGGGCGAGTTTCATTTCGAAACTCGAAAGTAACAATGTGGCAATTATCGCCAGTAAACAAAGGAGAAATTTGTCCCAAGTGAGGCGAGCAAACTGCGCCATTAAAGGGGCTTGGCGATGGAGCAACCAACCGAACGCAAAGAAACCGCCGTAGACCAGTAAAACAGCAACGTGGGGGGTAAGTGATTTATCTGGTGTATCCACTCCCCAGTGGTTCATAAACCAAAGGCAGCCTGCGGTGGGGGCTGCAAATACCAAGATGGCAAGGCGTGAACTGGATATCCAGCGAGTCATCGAGTCGGCCAATTGCGTAAATTTGTGTTGCGTTGGTTTGTGCAGACCAACGAGGTAGCGTACTAAAAGGACACTCGCGCTGACTAGCAACAGGTAATACAAGAACCATAGGTGTGTGCCAATGAGTAGGTCTTTTGGCAAGTCAGCCAGTGAGGCGAAACCCGATTTAAAGGCGTTCAAGATGTTCGCCTCACCTCGCATACTCTCGGCACCCATGATCCAGGCGGATACGATTAAAGGCCGCAGCAATAACCAGCCGATGATGAAAGGGATGGCAATGCGTACAATGCGAGACTTCACAAAGGGTTGAACACCTTCGCTGTGAAGCTTCATGTGGCTGAAGAAACCGGCAATGAGAAAAAATAACTCTAAACGGAATGAGTGGATAATCATCATAAATATGGATACCACTGAACTGGTGGAGATATCCATGACTGCCCATCCGATGAAAATCGGCATGAAGGATAGGCTAGCGTGAAAAATAATGCCCAAGATAAGCGCGAAGGCCCGGGTAGCGTCTAAATAGTCGAGCCGACTATTAATTTGTGATGTCATATTCATGGCCTAGTCGCAGTTGATTGAGTTGAAAAACAAGTGTCAGTTTTCGGTGGTTGGACGGGCTCATAGGAGCCCGCCCAACCGTTAGCGTTTGATTAGTACAAACTGACTTGATCTACTTCGAAATCAAATGCGCCTTTTTGCAGGCTATAAGCGACGATACTTAGGCTGCTGATTGTTTTAGTGTTGAGCTTGGTTTGTGGTGACCAAGCACGTTTCATTGATGTGAAGGGGATTTTTACCTCGTGAAATTTGCCGTCTGAAGTAACGACAACTGGCGCGGCGTGGTAGTCGTAATTGGTTATCTCTGTGCTGTTGGCTGAAATAGACATCAGGCCTTTGTTGATTTTAACAAGCAGGCGAATGCCGTCGAACGCACTGGCATCTTGGGGTTGGTTCTTGGCATCGAAGAGCAATACGCTGCTTGCCCAACCGGGTTGGCCGCGCGGCGGGGTAATTTCACCCTTTATTGACATAACACCACGAGACACGCTCTGTTGAGTCGTGGTTTTTCCGCCTGCGATGCTGTCGTTTAAGAATTGGCGTGGAAAACCTAAACTGTTATTTTTTGCGTCACTAAAGTCGTCGATTAGCGGGCTTAGGCTGCCTGCCGTGCTGGCGCTAGAAAAGGCGAGAAGCGCGGCGAAACACAGTGACTTGCTCAGGATAAAGGCGGTTATTTTGTGAGTTTGCATTGATGGTTCTCCAAGGTAAATAGTGTTGTGTCGTTCATGGTGTCTACTGAGTAAGTGCCAAGGTTGGGGGAGAAGGTGACAAAAAATTTGAAATTTTTAATAAATCTGCTGCGCATCTTTATATAATGCCGCGTAGCGGCAGAAAAATGAGTGATTTAAAGGGGCAGTTTATTTAACATTTCGGATCTAGCGTGTTTTTTGAATGTTTTTGAATGTTTTTGAATGTTTTTGAAAAAAAGCTGTCACCTTTGGTCCAGAGCAAGGCACTCACTTGTATAAAGCCTGAGATATAGAGAACTATGAGCATATTTAACAGACGAACAAAGACAATCGATTCAAGCGATGCCGGTTTGGTGATGGCTTCATTGGGCGGCGACCGCGATGCCTTTTGTGAAATCGTTACGCGCTACCAGAGTTTACTATGCTCCTTGGCGTATTCATCGGTTGGAGACATCAAACATAGCGAAGACATCGCTCAAGAAGCCTTTGTAGAAGCGTGGAAAAAACTCGACACGCTGCTCGACCCAATGAAGTTAAAGTCATGGCTGTGCGGGATCCTCCGTTTTAAAGAAATACACCCCCGCAGAAAAGAATCAAACCAGCCGGTGAAGGGCGCTGTGGAGTTAGCTGAACAAATCGGGGGCGTGACAGAGCACACCAAAATAGAAGATGAGGTTATAAGCGATCAACAGCAGGCGCTGTTATGGCAGGCCTTGGAAAAAATGCCTGAAACATATCGCGAACCGTTGATCTTGTTTTACCGTGAGCACCACAGTGTCGAATCTGTTGCCAGTGAGTTAGACCTGTCCGAAGACACTGTGAAACAACGACTGTCTCGCGGTCGCAAGCTATTACAAAAAGCCATGGTGACATTCGTCGAAGATACTTTGGCGAAAAGTAAGCCCGGCACTGCGTTTACGGTAACCGTACTGGCATCCATCAGTGGTATTTCTCCTGGGGTAAAAGCGGCAACATTGGGCGCAGGTATTGTGAAAACGGGGTCTTTGTTCAAGTGGACCGCGATGTTGGCTACCCTGGCCGCTTTTTCTGGCATTGTGAGCACGTTCTTCGGCCTCAGGGCAAGCCTTGACCAATCGCGTACCCAACGAGAGCGCCGAGCTGCAATAATGTACACGGCACTGTTTTTCATATTCTCGATGATTCACGTATTGGGTACCTTTGTTTTAGAGCACTTTGCATTGCGTGATTATTCAAATGCTGGTGTTTATGCGGTTGCCTCGCAACTCTTGGTTTTGGGGTTCGTTGCTAGTTATCTCATCCTCGTGGTTCGAATGTTGAAGGGGATGCGCAAGCTCAGGGCCGAAGAACGACTATTTCATCCGGATTCCTTTCAAGGCGAGGCCGATCAAATCGGCTCAAAGCAGCGTGAATACAAAAGTCGCTTTTGCCTCGCAGGGTTTCCATTGCTTCATTTTCGCTTCGGTATGCCAGAAAACAATGACAAACCCGTTATCGGCTGGGTGGCTGGTGGCGACCAAGCCTATGGTTTGCTTTTTGCGTGGGGCGGTGTGGCTATTGCGCCTATCAGTGTAGGGATTGTCTCTATTGGTGTGATAACTATCGGCGGAGTGGGCGTGGGGCTGATCGGCACAGGCGCTATTGGGATTGGGGTCATTGGCTTTGGCGCTTCAGCGATTGCTTACAAAGCCTACGCCTCGCTTTCGGCCCTTGGCTGGGACAGCGCGATCAGTGGCGGCTTTTCCATCGCCAAAGAAGCCGCGATTGGGCCTATTTCTTTCGCAAAGCACATCAACAACGAACAAGCGGCTGAAATAAGCAACCTTGCAGTCTTACAGCAAAATCTCCTCTGGGTTTTAGCCGTTATTGCAGTAATGGTGATTGTGCCTGCGGCTTGGCATTCGAACAAAGTGCGTCAAAGAATGAGAAAAAAGTAGAATGCTGCTGAACAAGCCCTAGGTTTAACTGTTTCTGTTAGTGGTATTTATTGCAATAATGGCAATATACTGATATATTACGCCGCACATAATCTTATGTTATGTCAATGTTAATTTATGGAGGTTTTAATGTTAAAGTTTTTTCTTGTGGCTATGGTCTTGTTAATTCCCTGTCAAGCCTTTGCTGAATCTTATGTTTGGTTTACGGGCACGGTCAAAAGAGTCTATCCATTGAATAACGGTAACTTTATCATTATTTTCAATGAAAACTCAGCCCTGTGTACCAGTAGGCCATCTGATCAATACCATAATGTCACTGTGGGCCAAGCGAATGTGACTGCTGAAGGTTTGAAAGCCATGTTGAGCACAACAACGACTGCTGGTGTAACCGGTAAAAAGCTTATGATAAATTTTGATAAAGATTCGGCCAGTTGTTTTGTCAACAGAATGCAACTGATTTTTAAAGAGTAAAGGATTCTTAAGGTGGTTTAAGTCGTTTCTAATGGATTTCAGATATGGGATATTAATTCCAATCAAATTGAAACGTTGAGGCGCTGGGGGAAAGGATAATGAAAATCCGAAAAGTGAATGGTACCATTCGAATTCTTAGAATAATCATGCCCATTGTTGGGGTGATCACTGCCGTAGTATTCGTTCCTTGGATGCTGCTATGGGCTTGGATATCACCGCTACCCGATACTATTGAAGAACAACCAAAAGTTGTCGCTGGATGATTCGCTTGCTGATCACCTGCCTGAACTTGTCGGCAGGATTGAAAATGCACAAAAAATCACGTTGAGATTGATGCTGCAGCATCGCAGTGGTATGCCCAATTATACCGACAATTCAAATTACCCATGGGGCGATCCACCAAAAAACAGCGGCAAAAAGCTTGAATACGCACTTGATTTACCGGCTATCTTTGCGCCAGATGGTGGGTATGATTATTCAAACACCAATTATTTGCTGATTACCCAAATCATTTCCAAAGTGGTCGGTTATAGCCATCACCAATATATTAAGAAGCAAATTTTAGACCCACTGGGGCTGAAGAATACTTATCGTTCGCTGACAGAAGTGGATATAGACGATGTTATGAATGGTTACATTCTAAACTGGGAATTTGATGAGGACGATGTGCCGAGTGATTATTACCCAGGCTGGCGACCCAATGTTAAGACTTATAATTATGGATCAATGATAGCCACGGCACAGGATGTGGGCATATTCTTGAGGGCACTAAATGATGGTTCATTGTTAAATGAAAGTGAACAGGCGATCTACTCGTCAGTTTACGTGTATGAGCATACTGGTTGGGTTTTTGGCTATTTGAGTTGTGCAAAATACCACAAAGACATAGATACCGTTGTCGTTCAGTTTGTTAATACCAGTAACCTAGAAGAATTTCATGCTTTGACTGAAGTTATTTGTGACCGTATTGGTCAAATCCTTCATTAGCAGTAAAAGCCCAACAATCAAAATGTTGGGCTTCGAACTACGACCTACAGACGACATCCCATCGTGTAATATTCAACAATGATAAATGCGCCGCTGGCACCACCTGTTATCTTCAAGTATCCCCAATAACTATCAAATAGGTAATTGCAGTCTCAATCAAACCCAATGATAGCGGCACAGGCTGGCGGCAATAGGTTCCCTCGAATTGGCGGGGACGCCGAAAAACTGCTAAAACTCAACGATTTCATTTCAACCTCAGTGGCTTATACGCCTTACCATAATTTCATCACTTGTTATCTATTATCGCGTAAAAGAGGAATTTAAAATGAAAGTTGTATCGAACAACTGTCTGTTCAGACGAACGCTTATTGCATCCGCATTATTGGGTGTTTTAAGTGCCACCGCGCCTGTTATGGCCAATGAAAATTTTAGTGGTACAGTAAAAGGCCATATTATCTCCGGCGCCAAAGCCACTGTCGTATTGAAACACCAGGGGAAAGGACTCACCCGAACCATAGTTGCCGACAGTGACGGCAATTATATTCTGCGCAAACTGCCAGTCGGACGATATACCGTGACTGTCAGTAAACCCGGGTTTGAATCGGTTGTAAAAAAAGACTACGTCGTCAAACTCGGTGGCCAAATCTTCAATCCGGCACTGTTGAGTGTCAACAATATAGAAAAAATCGAGATCACCGGTTCGCAAACCACTTATGTTGATTTGGGTTCATCTACCGGGTCATTGGTTGTCACACAAGAAGAATTGTCACTACTGCCCGTTAACACAGGGTTTAACAGTGTGGCGCTGCTTGCCCCCGGTGCAGCCAAAACATCCGGCAGCAAATTTGGTAGCTCGCCAAATATCGGTGGTTCTTCATCGGCTGAAAACGGCTACTACCTTAACGGTATTAATATTACCAATATCAGAACTGGTCTGGGTGTTGTCGATATTCCTTTTGCTGCTATCGCGCAAACAGAGGCGCAGGTGGGCGGAATATCGTCTGAATTTGGTAATGCACTGGGGGGTATTATTAACTCTGTATCCAAATCAGGCAGTAATGAATTCGAATTTGGCGTCAAAATTCGTCACGACAATGAGGCTTTGCGCAGCCGTCATGGTGACTTGAGAAACCATGACGGTGACATTTATAACAATATCGCCCAGGACGAGAGCGATTTTAGCCGAATTTCACTGGAGGCCAGTGGTCCAATCATAAAAGACCAGTTGTTTTTCTACGCTATGCTGGCACCGCAAGAGAATAGTTATTGGAACATGGGCGCAAGCTCAGCCAGCAAAGGTGAAAGTACCTCAGAGCGCTATATGGCCAAACTGGACTGGTATATCAACGATAACCACTCGCTGGAATTA
>JABSOG010000362.1 GCA_013216025.1 Algicola sp.
TAGGATTGTCGCTGTCACAACCGTGTTTGTCCAGCCCTGACGAAATGGCCAAAAATGCCATTGGGAACTGGTGGCCACGCGCAGTAACCGCCGATGCGGCATTATTACACGACATTACATCATCTGCCGCAGTTCTGGGGGCAATGAATGACCAATCTTCGCGGCGTGAACGGGAGATTTCACAAGGGTCGCCCCACAAATCACCGTTTTCAACCATCTTTTGTGACAATCCGCTGCGTCTGGCTGGCGCATTCTCAACTAGGGCTGTATAAGGCCCAACTGAGCGTGCGGCATGGCCTGTCAATGTCGCAACAGAAAACAGCTGAGGATTCACCTCGTTCAACGCATCAACTCGCAAGTGTGACAACAAATCGCCCAAAACCAAACGCCCTTCGGCATCGGTATTACCAATTCTGGCCCTGACCCCGGCGTGACTGGTAATGATTTCATCCGGCACAAATGCATCACTGCCAATACTGTTACGAACCACGCCAATCTCGGCGACAACCTTAAGCCCTTTGGGTTTAAGTGCTGCAACAGTCTTCAAAAATCCGACCACACCCGCACCGCCCCCTTTATCCCGGCTCATGCCCGCCATGTGACCGCCAACTTTCAAGTCTGCGCCACCGGTATCGTAAACCAGGCCCTTGCCTGCCAGCATTAGGGTTTTCTCTATTTTACCGCTACCAGTATATTCTAAGCGCACCAAACGCGGCTGGTGTCTTAGTACCGATAATGATGCTCTGGCGACCGCCATCATCATCGGATAATCAGTTTCAAGGCCGTCCATGTCATCGCGCACGGTGACAGTAACAGCAGAGTCTTCAAATGTTTCAACACAATATTGAGCAAACTTAGGCGGTGCCATGCGCTCAGGCTCAGTGCCACACAGGTCACGGGCAACCCTTCTGCCAGCTTCTAGTGCCGTCAGCCAGTTTTCATCAATATCCTTCCCGGCATAAATACCAATTTTATCAATCGGCTCAAGATTTTCTTCGCGACATTCGCGTGCTTCAAGGGGCTGCCACAATGACTGAGTTGCACCGAGATACGCGACCTGAGCAGAAAAAGTATACATTTCATTGTCTGGTGCGCCTTGCACCCAAATTAAGGGTCGAGTGGAACCACTTTGTTTGGCCATTAAAATCGCCGCATTGGCCGCATCGCCAAAATTGCGGGCATCGGCGTAATCGCCGTTAACATCACCACTAGGACTTAAGATCAGGCGATTGCCCGGCACTAAATCACAAATCATCAAGACCGTCTGCGTGCCGATACGGGCATCGACACTAGCAGCGTTTTTAATGAAGTCGTTAAGGGAGGCTGTTTGTGGTAAATCAAAATCGGGTGCGACAACAATCAATGAATCCCATTGACCGCTGGTCAGCGCGTTTTGAATGTCTGAAACATTCACCGCATCTGGATATGACATAGGTAAATCTACCTTGTTTCGTTATTGAAAATACTGGAGAGTGGATAGCTATAGATTATGCTAATAGTCTTCTTATCTCAACTGCTTGGCGGCGGTTACGACAAAAAGCCCCCGATCGTTTATTTATCGTTCGCAGGCTTACACGACTCGATATAACTTTGTCCATCATCTTTAAGGCGCTTGGCATACACAACCATATCTTTGTCTAACGGAGCAGCTGGTAACAACTCAATTGCATACACCATCTCGGTCAACCGACTGACCTTGACTGGCAGACTGGCGAGCGCTGCCTGCAAGGAGTCAAAACCGAGGATAAATCCCGGTGAAGCCAAAGCCCAATCCATGCCTCTTTGATCGGTCATAATTTTCCCGCCTACCTTCAGACACCCCAGATAATTATCCATCATTTGATAGAAGTGATATTGGCAACAGCAAAAAGCCGCCAGATTATTGTCAACAATATAGTCAAACTCGCTGCTGGCAAAATGATCAGCAAACGAGCGGTGATATTTGTTGCCGATAAATACCTGATAGTTGTCAATATTAAGTGACTCGGCATGATGCTTTTCAGTTTCACTAATGGTAATGCCATCAACAATTACATTTTTACCAGTAAACTTTTCAGCCAGTTTTGAATTGCCTACGCCGACATGCAATAAGCGTTTTAGTGGTTTTACCAGATCTTCAAGCACCGCCTCAATACGGGCCTGATCGTCGGTGGTATCACGGTTTGAATAATCGACATACAAGTTAAAATCAACCGCCAAACCAGGGTGTTGTAATTGGCCGCAAATAACCGGCCCATCAAAAAAGCCAACCTCGGACATTAGTAATCTCCCATGATCAATAATCATTCAATTGTTGTTGGTATTGTTGTACATAACTTTTGGCCATCTGCAAGTAATGAAACTGCGCCATGGCTTTTGCCCGGCACGCCTGTGGTGATATTTCATCAACACGACTGACAGCCTGAATATAATCTTGCCGAGTTGCACAAACAAACCCAACGTCCGGGGTGATCAATTCAGGACAGGCACCTTGGTTGCTGCAAATCACCGGTGTACCTGACATCATTGCCTCGGCCAAAACCAAACCAAACGCCTCATTGATTTGGGTTGGAAACAAGAACGCCCGAGCGTTGGCAAATAACTGTGCTTTACGAACCCCCCAAACTTCGCCCAGATAAACCATGCCCGCCTGCTCTGTTGCTTGCTTAACCTCTTCAACCAGGGCCGGGTCGGGATCAGATCCCGCAACATAAAGTGTTTTACCGCAGGCCCGGGCAATATCAATCGCCTCTGCCAGCCCTTTTTTCCAGGCCAGTCGCAAAGTGGCTGCAAACAACAGGTAGTCATCTTTTTGCTCGCAAAAGTGTAATTCACCCGGGTGAATGCCGTTTAATACATAACGCGTCCGGTTGAGACTGTGGGCCAAATGTTTTGAGACAAAAATCCAGTTGTCTTGCGCCTTCTCCCGTGGCAAACGCCAAACCGCCGGATCGGTATGACAAGTCGCCACCCAGGGTAATTTACGCCGCACCAGTTCATCGGCCAAAAGCGAGTCACTGCGAATATGATAAATGTCGGCATCCCAGCAGGGTCTATTGGTATGAGTAACGCCCGCAGGCAGCGATGCTATTGGGTCTTGTTCAAGATAATAAATCACCTCGTGACCCAGCTCTGCCAAACCAGCAGCCAGCCAATCAAACACCCGTCCACCTCCTGGACCACCCTGATTGGCAGGATACACATGATGGGCGTGCAACAAAATGCGCATCTACTCAACCCAACTGCGCAACATTAAGCGTGGCGTATTGGGATTATTGATGGCAGTTCGGGCATGAAGACAGCGGTGATTATCAACAATGAGCAAATCGCCGGGGGCCAGTAAAAAATCGAATTGTTGCTGCACATCTTCATCGAGCAAGGTCGCCACCTGATCCAATAGCTGGCGCATGTCCCCCGCCAATTCGACGTTTGGCCGGGCCAATGCCTGATTGATGGAGTAATGACGCCAAAAAACACAATCGTCTTTTAACACGGTGCGCCAATGGACCCCGCTCCCCAGATAATCGACGATTGGCCACGGCACCGGCTCACGTTCCAATTGCTTAATCATATCGGGTTGTGAAGCCAGTATCGCCCTGAAACCTTGGCTGTCGAGAATACGGGATCGCCCCTCCCCATCCGGGTCAGCTCGCACACATTGCATTGAGACGAAACGCACCGGTGTTGGCCTATCTGCAGCATCAATGTGTAGCTTCTCACTGAGCTTGGGGCCTGATTTAATGGCTTTGGCCTTGTTATTGATATCACTTTGTGGCTGAACATGGTGAATTAACTGTGCTCTGGCGGTCTTTTCATCATAAGGCCGGGCAACCATTAATCCCAAAGCGCGGTTCAAGGCAACAAATACCCGGTAGTGCTCATCAAACTGTAATCCTCTGATCAACACGCCGAAAGGGGGTCGTTGCAAGCACGCTTTTATTTGTTGCACCACCTCATCAAACTCAGGCTGACAGCGGTTACGGATGTGGTAATAGACCTTCAATTGTATTTGCGGGTCATAAAAGTCACGATTGGCGTATTGGGGCAACTGTTCGGCAGCCGCCAACAATTGCCCGACGGTGTTTTCGGCTACGGTCAAAATCGCACTGTCCGGCAAGGGTTTCATAAAATCACCAACTTTGATTCGGTTTGGATCTGAGTTTTAGTACGGGTGTTCAGGCTACATCGACAAGCATAGACAACAATAGTAAAAAAGGTAAAAACAAAAGGAACATTTTTGTGGGAAATGTCGCATAATATCGCGCAGCGCTTCTATAAAATACCCTGTAACCATTGGTTAGCAAAATGGAGCGCAATGATTCATTAAACTCGCAATGTTTAACCAGGAGAATTTTCAGTGAAATTAATCTCGATTCTAATAGCAGCATACAAAGCACCTGCATGGCTTGAAGAGTGTATTGACTCTATCAACAGTCAATCATTGCCCGAAGGCTGGAAAATGGAAATATTGCTGGGGATCGACGGATGTCAGCCCACATTGGCGGTAGCAAAAGCGTTAAATTGCCAGCGATTAAAAATTATTTCAATCACCGAAAACGTGGGTACCTACATTACCTTTAACACGCTAATGACAGTTGCCGAGGGTGAACTGATTTGTCGTTTTGATGCCGACGATGTCATGAATCCAGGATTCCTTGAAAAACAAATGGTTGTTTTGCAATCGAATACTGATATGACGATGACCTGGAGTATATTCACCGATGAGAAATTACAACAGACGGCTTATTATTTATCCCACAAAGAAAAACATCCGACAAATGGTTTTCACCGTCGTGGCGCTGACGGGCAATTTGTTATCAAACGGGCGGTCTGGGATACACTGGGTGGTTTTCAGCCTTGGCGCATTGATGCCGACAGCGAATTCCTTGCCCGTGTCAAAATCATTGACCGAACCATTGCCGTTGTGGAGGAATATCTATACTTGCGCCGAAACCATCCAAACTCACTGACCGCACACCCCGACAGCGGTTTCGAATCCCGTATGAGAATTCAAAACAGGACAACAATCAAAGACTATATCAACCAATACAATCAAGGCACCCGCCCCCTCAAGATCAACCCCGTTTGTGCCGATAGCTTCAGTTATCTTGAATAATTGAAAAAGGTAAACTCTGAGTAAATCAGGGAAAAATATCCCCAAAAAATCTCGACATGGTCTACGATTAATACCATATTGATGGAGTTTACCTGTCTAACATACACAAATTATCAACTGTATGTCCTAAAGAAGTCCCGACAGTCCATCGCCATAGACCATCATTGATTTACTCAGGAAACCAAATCATGAACATTTCGTTTGATTTATCACCCTATTTGTCAAAGATCTCACCTATGTTGCAGATGTTTGCCGGTGGCATGATGGTGATATTGTCAGTCACTTCGATTGCGGGCGAGCAAGCAGAAAATCAAACAAGCGACGACCCACATGCAGGGCACGGCGCAATGGATCACTCAAAACATCAAGCCCAACTCAAAGCCGCTGGACAAGATGCCAAGGTAGCCAACCAAAAGGCGTTGAATATCCCCAATGTGATGCTGACTAACGAACAAGGCGACACTGTCAACGTCATAGATGATGTGATAGGCAACAAAATTGTGGTGCTCAACACCATTTATACCACCTGCACCACCGTATGCCCGGTGATGGGCGTTCAGTTTGCCCGGTTGCAAAAACTGTTATTGGAACAACTGGGCAGTAAGGTCATAGAAAAAGAAATTGTGCTGGTGTCGGTCAGCATTGACCCACTCAATGATACGCCGCAACGACTACAACATTTCAAAAAACGCTATAATGGCAGGTCGGGTTGGACCTTACTGACAGGCTCACAAGGCAATGTCGATAAATTGTTAAAAGCCACAGGGCTGTTTGCAGCCGACAAAGAAGAACACACCCCAATTACACTGGTCGGTAGCACACAGCTTGGATCATGGACTCGCTTATCTGGGTTGGGGCCGGCAAAACAAATTGCCCAATTCGTCGATGATTTGGTTAACAAAACCCAATCCACTGAGGCTGCAAAGGCAGTCCCCCCGGCCCAGCAATACTTTAGTGACGTTACTTTGATTGATCAACACGGACAACCTCAGCGGTTTTATCAGGACTTGCTCAAAGACAAAGTGGTGATCATCCATTCATTCTTTTCTTCTTGCAAAAGCGGTTGCCCGGTATCTATGCGGCTGATGGCAGGCATTCAAGAACGCTTTGCCGGGCAAATGGGCAAACAGTTACATATCCTTTCCATTTCATTGGATCCCCAGATTGATACCCCACTCAAACTTCAGGCCTATGCCAAAGAACTTAAGGTTGGTCCTGGTTGGCAATTGATCTCTGGTGACAAAGTCAATGTTGATTTTGCGCTGAAAAAACTCGGCCATTATGTGTCTGATATCGAATCGCACAAAAATACCATTATCATCGGCAACGAGGCTACCGGATTATGGAAAAAAGCCTTTTTACTGGCCCCTCCCGCTGCTCTGGATAAAGTGATCAGAAGTGTTATCGATGATGAACAGCCGGTCACTGCGGCGGTTGAATAAAGCGGATATGCACAAGTTGGTCTGGTTATCACTGTGCTGTTTGCTTTGGACTTGCGCTGTTAAAGCCAGTGAAATGTCGGCCCAGCAGCGCCGGGGTCAGCAGATTTATTTGACCGGCGAAAGTCCTTCCGGTCAACCTATCCAAGCCAGACTGAATAACTCAGGTGCCCTGCTACCGGCCACGCTGATGCCCTGCGTCAATTGTCACAAATACGATGGTATAGGCGTCACCGAAGGGGGAATAACCCCCGCCGATATCCGCTGGTTTAGCCTGACCAAACCCTATGGCATCACAGCCCAGACAGGCAGGCCCGGTGAAAAAATCCGTCCGCCTTATAACCAGCGCAACATCAAAAAAGCCATCGCCATGGGGATAAACGCCGCTGGAGAGACACTCAATCAGATGATGCCCCGGTATCAATTAAACCATCAAGACATGCAAGACTTGATTGCCTATCTGACCGGGTTAGGCAACTATCAGGCCAGCGGTATCAGCGATAGCCAAATCAATATCGGCGTGATATTACCCGCTGCAAACGCACCCAAGGCGCAGGCCATCAAACAAGTGCTTAACGCCTGGTTTGCTGACATCAATAAACAAGGTGGCATATACCAGCGCAGCTTGCAGCCAGTGTTTATCGAACCGCCGACCAGCCACAGTGAACCTGCACTGGCACAGTTCAAACTAAGCCTGAAGCAAAGCAATGTCTTTGCATTTGTTGCCAGTCACATTGAAGGCATCGAGGCGTTGATGAGCGATTTTACCCAGACCTTCGGCATACCCGTGATTGGTGCATTCACAGCAACACCACTGCTGGAATTTCCCCTTAACCGCCATATTTTCTATTTACTGTCAGGTCAAAACAAACAAGTTCAGGCACTCAGAGATTTTGTAGAGCAGATTGACCCAAAGACCAAAAGTGCAATAGTGGTAGAAAATACCGCAGATTTTAAATCATTGGCACAGCTGTTAGACAAACAACACAACAATAAAACCGGATTGGAGATCATTGAGATAACATCGGACATAACCGTCAACAGCTTAAAATCACAACTGGCCAGAGCACAACAAAAACAGTTGGATGTGATTTATTTGCTGGTATCACAACCCATTCAGAAAGTATTTTTTGATGCAGCAAAAACACTCAACCCCACAAAACCAGCCGAGCTGATTGGCCTCGCACAGGCTCTCTCCTCGACTTCGCTAACTCCCAAAGCATGCTCTCATGCAGATACTCTCTTCCTTTCCTGCGCTATCGTGAGAGTACTGTTCAAAATACATATATTAAGCATATATAAATCGAAAGGAGATATAAAATAAGG
>JABSOG010000363.1 GCA_013216025.1 Algicola sp.
GACATCACGCAGTCGTTTGCTCAACATCGACAATAAACTGCGCAAGCACTCTGGGTCTTCATGTACTTTATCCCAAAAATCCTTACGATTGAGGACCACCAGTTCGGTATTTTTCACCGCCGTCGCATTGGCTGAACGAGGTTGGTCGTCAATCAGAGACAATTCGCCAAACAAAGTGCCCGTGCCCAAGGTAGCCAAATTCAAGGTACCGCCACCCGATTCTTGGGCAGAGATATCCACCGCACCCGCGCTGATAAGGTAAGCCTCATCACCCTCATCACCCTCCAGAAAAATAGGCGTGCCGACACTAAACAACAAATATTGAAAACACCCGGAAAATCGCTCGAGCAAATCACTTTTACCCGCCAAACTGCCAAAGGCCCACTGATAAATCCGCGCCATATCACTGACCATCGGCACAATGTCTTCACCGGCGGGTTCATACCAAACTTTTTCTTCGAGCGCCGTAAATCCAAGGCGGCGATAAATGCTGTGTGACGCGATACTGGCGGTAACAATAATGTGCGTTGCGCCCCATGAATAGGCGACATCGCAGCTTAATTTGAACATCGCGCGAAAAACGTCTCGTCGGTTGCGCCACTTTTTGGCAATGGCCAACATGCCCGAACTGATAAACAGCGCATTTTTAAGCCCTTGTTCTTTAGCTTCAACATTGGCAAGCTTGCGATATTCACTGAAATCATAGGTTTCGTCGGCGGGTAATAATATGTCACTGTCAAGGTTGGTCCGCATGGTGCCGACCGGGATATCACCTTCGTAGGCAATCACATTGACGATATTGGGCAGCGCGTCAAACTGGTCAAGAATAATGTCACTTTCGACACCTTCGAAGCGCCCCTCTTCTTCAACGTAAACTTGATAACGCAACAAATAAACATCATTGAGTTCTTTGGCCGTAGTGGCGACTTTAATTCGAATAGACATAAAGTGTTCTTGTCGTTTGATTTTTAATGATTAAATGGCTTTATATGCCTGCCATTGTGGCATAAACAGCGCAGCAGATGAATGCAATTATAGGCAATAATGACAACAAAAAAATCTGGCACACAGTTTAGTTTTTATTTAGAGCATTCAACGCCTCATCAAGGCGCTTTTGCAAGGCGCGGTTAATGTCTAGCAATTGCAGGTGAGTGTCGACTCGGGTCAGCAATTCATGTTTGGCTATCGGCTTGGTGAGGTGATCGTTGGCCCCAACCGCAAAACTCTGCACCAAATCATGCACTTGGTTTTTCGCGGTTAAAAAAATCACCGGCAACTCGGTGATCGCAAATTGTTGACGAATTTTTTTGCACACTTCAAAACCCGACAGTTTTGGCATCATCACATCGAGCAACACCAAATCAAACGGGCCTTGTTCATCGAGCGCTTTAAGCGCCTGCTCACCGTCTTGGGCTTCAACTAATTGAAAATGGCGCAGCGACAGATGATTGTTCAAAACATGCAAGTTAATGGGTTCGTCGTCGACCAACAACAGCCGAAAACGGCTGCCGTCATTCTCGCCTGCGACCGTTGAGGCGGCTTTGTCATCCTCTTGACAATACATAGGTGAAGCAATGACAAAACTATTGTCGCTATTACTGCGAGTGGCGGTTTCGTCGCAGATTTTTAAGGTAAAGACGAATTCGGCGCCTTGGCCTTCACTAGAGTCAACTTTAATGGTACCACCATGAAGCTCGACGAGTTTGCGGGTAATACTAAGGCCAAGCCCAGTGCCACCGAACGCATTTTCGTGGTCGTCGTGAGCCTGTTCAAACGAATCGAAAATCGATGCAAAATGGTCTTTGGCAATACCTATACCGGTGTCGCTAACGCTGATTTTAATCCACTTCTCTTGCGCAATGGTGATGACCGTTGCCGCCACGCTAATCAGACCACTTTCGGTAAACTTTATGCCGTTACCAACCAAGTTATGCATAATCTGCATCAGCCTGTCTTCATCTGCTTCGACCAAAGGCAAGTCTTTGGGCACTTCGTTACGCAATGTCAAAGTCTTGTTACCAATCAGCGGCTGTGACAATTTCAGCACCACATCGGTCAGGGTATAAACGTCAAGTGGCAGCTGAGTTAACACAATATCGGCTTTTTTGAATTTTGACAGATCGAGGATATCGTTGATGAGGCTGCCCAACCGCTTGCCACTGGTGACCACCATGGCCAAATTGGCTCGGGTTTTATCCCCCAGTTCACCCGTTGCCCCATCGAGCATCGATTCGGCCAAACCAATAATGCCGTTGAGAGGCGTGCGCAGTTCGTGCGAAGTATTGGCCAAAAAGGTGTCTTTGAGTTTGTCTAGTTGCATCAGGTGATTCAGAACCTTGTGCTCGGTGCGGTAATGCACCACGGCATAAACCAACCCCAGTGCCAGCGCCCCATAAATCAGGTAGGCCCACCACGACAGCCATGGTGGCCCGGTGACATCAATGCCAATGGCGATCCCCTGCTCGTTCCATACCCCATCGGCATTGGCCGCTTTTACCCTCAGGGTATATTGGCCCGATGGCAGGTTGGTGTAATTGGCGCGGCGAATTTTGGCATCAGCGGTGATCCAATTTTCGTCAAATCCTTCGAGTTGGTAGCGATACTGATTTTTCATCGGACTGTGGTGATCCAGCGCCGCAAACTCAAATGACACCAAATTTTGGTGATAAGTCAAAGACAGTCTATCGAGTAGATCAATGGCCATAGGCAAGGTAAATTTATCATCATCGGCCAATATCGCCACCGATTTGTTGAACAGCAAAAAGTCGCTGAAAACCAGTGCAGGCGGATTTTGATGCAAGCCTATAGTCTGTGGATAAAAGCGGTTAAAGCCATTAATACCACCAAAAAACAGCTCGCCACTGGTACTGGCAAAAAATGCCCCACCGTTGAATTCGTTGCTTTGTAACCCATCGGTCACATCATAGTTGGTAAAAGTTTCAGTGACTGGGTCAAATCGTGACAGTCCCAAGTTGGTACTGAGCCATAACCTGCCAACCGCGTCTTTTAAAACGCCGTAAACCGCATCATTGGCTAAACCGTCTTTAACCCGGTAGTGTTTAAACTGACCCGTTTTAACATCAAATTTATTGAGCCCACCGCCATATGTTGAAACCCAATACGTGTCAGGCCCTTCTTGCAACACAGAGGTGATGATATCGGCGCTGATACTGTTTGGATCACTCTTGTCGTGGCGATAGCGGGTGAATTGGCCCGTCTGTGGGTCATAACGGTTTAACCCTCCGCCCCAAGTGCCAATCCACAAAATGTGCTGGTTGTCTGAATACAAGATAAGAATATTGTCACCGCTTATGCTGTTGGCGTTGTCAGGCTGATGAACTAAACGTTTAAACGACTGGCTTTTTGGCTCAAAAAGGTTGATACCGCCACCGCCAGTGCCAACCCAAACTCGGCCTTTTTTATCCACTTCGATGGTTTGAATGCCATTGTGAGACAAACTGGTTGAGTCTGCCCGGTCAAGCGTAAAACGTTTGAACTGCCTGGTATCAGGGTCGTACAAGTTCAAGCCGCCGCCATTGGTACCAAACCACATTTTGCCGCTGGCATCTTCTGCCACCGCCCACACCGAATCGTGGCTGAGACTATTGGCATTGTCCGGGTTATGCCTGATGTGTTCAAAGCCACTGCCGTGTTTATCCAATTTATTAATACCGCCGCCATAGGTGCCGACCCACAAGGTTTGTTTAGAGTCTTCATAAATAGACATCACCACATTGTGATTGAGACTGCGAGGGTCAGATACTCGTTGTTTAAAATGACCAAAATCCTGATTGTCAGTGTTGAGTTTGTTAACACCACCGCCATTGGTGCCTATCCACAGCAAGCCGTTACTGTCGAGGTAAATAGTACGAACAACGTTGTCGCTCAGACTGTAGCGTTCAGAGGGTTGATGAACGTAATGCGACACATGGCGGCGTTGTCGATCGAAGCGATTCAAACCGTCCAAATTGGTGCCAACCCACAACTGGCCGCGCAAGTCTTCATTAATGGCAGTCACATAGTTGGCATTTAAACTGTTTAAATCGTCTGTTTGATGAGTAAACCAGCTGAATTGCCGAGTTTTTGCATCAAGCAAGCCAAGACCGGCGTAGGTGCCCACCCACAGTTGCCCTTTTGAATCTTCAAAAAGGCTGTAGACGACATCATGATTCAAACTGTTTGGCTGGCTTGGGTCGTGTTTAAAATGCATAAAACGTCGACTATCGACATCAAAACCGTCGAGTCCGCCGTGCATACCTATCCATAAGGTACCTTTGCTGTCGGTAAGCAAACTAGTAATGGAATTGTTAGCTAAACTGTTGGCGTCTTTCGAATTGTGTTTGAGTTGTTTAAAACGTCCTTTATTCTTGTCAAAAGCATTCAGTCCAGCGTTACGGGTACCCACCCAAAGAATGCCCCGAGCGTCTTGTGCAATAGCGGTAACATGATTGTGGCTTAAACTGTGCGGGTCGTTATCAATGTGAACATAACGAACAAAACGCTGGGTTTGAGGGTCAAACCGATTTAAACCGCCACCTCGGGTGCCTATCCACAATTGGCCGTCACGGTCTTTGAAAATGGTGGTAATATAATTGCTCGACAGACTGTGGGGGTCTTGCAGGTCATGGCGAAATAACTTGAATTGATAACCATCATAACGGTTCAAACCATCTTCGGTACCAAACCACAAAAAACCTTGGTTGTCTTGGACGATACCCACCACCGAATTTTGTGACAACCCCTCATTGATACTCAGGTGCTCAAAGCGCACGGCCGGGGTTATTGCAGTAACGTTCATGGCGTAAAACAGCAGTAAAATGATGATCACTAGACGCATGTGTGTTTATCTTTTTGAGGTTATTTTAAGACACTTAGACAAAGCATAGTGCATCATAATGCTTTTCGTTGCGGCCTACGAAAGGGAGGGGGGTCGTATTATGCGCGAGATTTTATTATAATGACTTCATAACATAAATATAACAATTAAAGAGTGAAGTAGATGATGAACAAAAAATTCCCACTTTCAGCGGCCAAATTGGCCATCAATGCTGGCCTTGTCAGCTTATGTTTAGCCTCCACCGCCTTTGCTGGTGGTGATCATACCCATGACAAGCCTTCCCACGACAAGCATTCCCATGACAACCCGGCCGTAAAATCGGCAACGGCAGCAACGGCGACAGCGATGGCGACCCCATTGGTGGCCGACGAGAAAAAAGTCACAGCAGTACCATTGGTGGCCCCTGAGAAAAAAATCACTGCAGCCGATTTAATCCCTGATCCAGCCAAAAAATTAAGCCTCGAAAAATTCGTCAAAGGCGCAAAACGACTGCATGAATACCTTAAAAATGCAGTAGAAAAAGCCCCAGAAGACGCCAAAAAGTTTTTGGTAAAAGAAAAGCAGGAAATAGAACGTCAACTGGCCAGCCCCAAAGCCGCCCGTCAGGCCTCGTTCGACAAAGTCGAAGCGCAAATTAAGCGATTAAAAGATCAAAAATTATTCACCGCTAATAAAATCGGCATGATGCACAAACATTATCTTGAAACTGAAGCCGGTAAAGCGATGATCTTGCTACAACAAGAGAACAAAAAGCCGGGCACCCCCGATGCAATCAAAGCCGAAATCGCCTTTCAAATGGGCCTCATCGCCCAGCGCGATCAGGTCAATTTCAAAGCGGCCTTACGTCATTTCAATAAAGCAGTGGAATTATTACCAAAAAACAGTGAATACCTCGCAAAATTGGCTGAGCTTTACACCCTGATTGAAGATCACGGTGCAGCTGCCAAGATAAGCAAAGACCTGAAACAGGTTAAATTGGCGAAGATTGGTCAGTAAAACTGTAGGTGTTGTGGGGTCGCCACGCCAGCGACGACTACAACACCCTCCTCAAACCTACACCACCTTTGATTTCGCTCAGAGCAATCGCAAGAGATGACCAATGGCCAATAATTCTCTATACTGTGCCAACCAAAAATCACAGCAAAAAACGGCCCATGAAAACCAGACGATTTTTAGTCATTGGCGGCGCCAATATGGACATCACCGGCAGCTGCCAAAACACCTTATTGGCCGGGGATTCGAACCCCGGACAGGTTAAAAGTGCCGCCGGTGGCGTTGGCCGCAACATCGCCGAAAACTTAGCACGCCTAAACAACCCAACCAGCCTGATGACTTTGGTGGGCGATGATATAGGTCGCTCGGTTATTCAAAACAGTTGCGAAAAAGCCGGTATCGACCAGTCTAATATACTTATCAATCACCACTATTGTACCGGCACCTATCTGTCGATAAACGACCACCAAGGTGGTTTATCTGTAGCCGTTGCCGACATGACGATTATCGACCAACTCACACCCGCCGTTTTAGAAGCCAATAAACAAGCCTTGCTTGATGCCGACGAGATAGTGATTGAAGCCAATTTGCCTGTTGATACCATTCAATGGATAGCTGACAACGCCAACGGCAAACCGCTGCATGCCGACGCGGTTTCGGTCGCCAAAGTCAGCCGCTTAAAACCGATATTAAGCCAACTGGATATTTTAAAGGTCAATCGCCAAGAGGCCCAAAAACTACTGGGTATTAAAGCCGACGACATTGCATTGGCGCAAAACCTTCATCAACTTGGCGTTAAAAACGTATTGTTGAGCCTCGGTTCGCAAGGTGCTTTGCTTTGTTGTAATGAAGGGGGCAATGAAGGGCCAATAATTCAAAGCGCGATAAAAACCGATATTGTCAGTGCCAATGGCAGCGGCGATGCGTTGTTCGCTGGCCTGATCAGCGCACAAAAACGGTTAAAATCACCAGCCCATCAACTCGAATTTGCCGTGGCCTGTGCCACGTTCACTTTACAAAGTGCAGATGCGGTCAATCAAGACCTATCTAGCGCCAAAATCAAACACCAATTTTTGAGCCACTTCACCTTAAAGCACTTCATCTTAAAGCAATAGGAGCTTGGTATTAATGACCACATTAAACCGCTATCTAGACATTCACCCAGACGTTCAAGCCGCGCTCGATAACGGCCAACCCATTGTGGCGCTCGAAAGCACCATTATTTCGCACGGTATGCCATGGCCGCAAAATGCCCAAACAGCTCTATTGGTTGAACAAACCGTACGAGACAACGGCGCAGTACCCGCCACCATCGCGGTGATTGATGGACGACTTAAAGCCGGATTGACTAAAGAACAAATTGAAACACTGGCCAAAGCCGGGCACGATGTACCCAAGTGCTCTCGCCGCGACTTGCCTTATGTTTGCGCCAAAAAGATGCACGGCGCCACCACCGTTGCAGCAACTATGATAATCGCAGCGCTTGCGGGCATTAAAGTCTTTGCCACTGGCGGCATAGGCGGCGTACATCGCGAAGCCCAACAAACCTTTGATATTTCGGCTGATTTACAAGAACTGGCCAACACCTCTGTCGCCGTAGTTTGCGCGGGTGTCAAATCGATTCTAGATTTGAAACTGACTCGTGAATATTTAGAGACCTTTGGTGTGCCTGTGATTGGTTACGGCACCGACTCGTTACCGGCTTTTTACACCCGCACCAGCAGCGAAACAGTCGATTACAATCTTGATGAACCGGGCCAAATAGCCGATTTTTTGAATGTAAAATGGGGGATGGGGCTTAAAGGCGGCGTGGTGATAGCCAACCCAATTCCTCAAGAATTTGCCATGGATGAAGCCAAAGTCACCAGCGCTATCGAACAAGCCTTGAGTGAGGCCAAAGCGGCAAATGTGATGGGTAAAGAGTCGACCCCATTTTTACTGGCCAAAGTGGCCAATTTAACCGGTGGTGACAGCCTGTTTAGCAATATCAAGCTGGTG
>JABSOG010000364.1 GCA_013216025.1 Algicola sp.
GCTGACGGTTATGCCCGCGTGACTGGCGAAGTTGGCGTGGTATTGGCAACATCGGGGCCGGGTGCCACCAACTGTATTACCGGCATCGCCACCGCCTACATGGATTCAATTCCTATGGTAGTACTGTCGGGGCAGGTACCCAGCACCCTAATCGGTGAAGCTGCCTTTCAAGAAACCGATATTGTCGGCTGCACCCGGATGGTGGTTAAGCACAGTTTCAATTGTCGCGCTGCAACCGATATCCCTATGCTCATCGCCAAAGCCATGTATTTGGCCAATACCGGCAAACCTGGTCCAGTGGTGATTGAATTGCCCAAAGACATGGTCAATCCCGCCAACAAATTTGAATATACAGGACCGGGTGAAGTCAGTTTTCGCGGATATAACCCGGTATTAACTGCTCAGCAGTCACAAATAGAACAGATGGTCGATGCCATGAAGGAGTCTGTCAGGCCGGTTATTTATTCGGGTGGCGGCATCATCAACGCCAACGCGGCACCGCAGCTGCTCGAACTGGCGCAAAGGTTAGATGCACCGGTCACCAACACGCTAATGGGCTTGGGTGGTTTTCCTGGTACTCATCCACAGTTTGTCGGTATGCTGGGTATGCATGGCAGCTATACGGCCAACAAAACCATGGCCAATGCCGACTTAATCATTGCGTTGGGTGCACGTTTTGACGATAGGGTGACCAACAACGTCAACAAGTTTTGCCCCAATGCCAAAGTCATACATGTTGATATTGATCCCAGCACATTGGGTAAAATCATCAATGCCCATATTGCGGTGAAAGGCTCTTTAGACGTTGTGCTTGAGCAAGTGCTTGAGCGGTTTAACGAAGTTGAATTGGTGGTAGAACCTCGCAGCCAATGGTGGGATCAAATCAACGAGTGGCGTGACTTTTCAAAGGTGCGTTATCAAAAATCCGATAAGGTGATAAAACCTCAGGCGGTGATCGAAGCCTTATACAAAGTGACCGGCGGCAGTGCTTATGTAACCTCTGATGTGGGACAACATCAGATGTTTGCTGCACAGTATTACCCGTTTAACCGGCCACGTCAGTGGATCAATTCAGGTGGTGCGGGCACCATGGGCTTTGGCTTTCCTGCGGCAATGGGGGTCAAATTGGCTTTTCCTGATGAACAGGTGGTTTGTGTCACGGGTGATGGTTCAATTCAAATGAATATTCAAGAATTGGCCACCTGCTTACAGTACGGTTTACCGGTTAAAATCATCTCATTGAACAACCGGGTACTGGGTATGGTAAGACAATGGCAAAGCCTGTTTTATGAAGGTAGAAATTCGCATTCCTATATGGATTCGTTGCCAGATTTTGTGATGCTGGCCAAATCTTACGGCCATGTGGGGATCAGAATCGATGATATGGCCAACCTCGAAAGCGGCCTTGAAGAAGCGATGTCGATGACCGACAAGTTGGTGTTCGTCGATATCTGTGTTGACGAAACAGAACATGTTTATCCGATGCAAAAGAAATTTGGTGCCATAGACGATATGTGGATAAGAAAAGGGGAAACCGCATGATGCAATCCATTCCGCAGACAAAAGCAGAAGTAACAGCGCAATCAAAAACAGAAGCAACAGCTCAAGCGACAACACAAACACTGATCATATTGATGGAAAACGAAGCGGGTGTGCTGTCAAACCTGATTGGCCTATTTTCGCAACGTTGCGTGAATATCGATAGCTTAACGGTATTACCGACAGAGCACGACAAAACCTTGTCGAAAGTGACACTTACAACCTCGACGGCGCACAAAACCATGGCGTTATTGGCTAAGCGAATCGAGCGATTGGTCGATGTGATTGAAGTCGACCTGTTGAGTGAAAACGTTGATTTGGGTGAAGCGACCAAAGCGGCGGCTTGATCCTAACGTATCCCAACGGCATTGGTACTAGAGGTATCAAGCTGCCGTTGGTGCTGCCATTTAACTAATCATTATTTTAGCCAGTTCGTCATTCGGTGGTGCTTTTTCATCGATACGTTTGCCGGTCACACAATGGTAGGCTAAGCCACTCATCACTTTGTTGAAAACGCCCTTCATCACAGGCCGCATGACTAAATGACCCATCAACCGACCCAATAGTCCGCCTTTAACCACGAATTCTGCTGACATGTAGAGTTCACTGCTGTTTTCATCAATTGCTTTGACGCGCATTTGTGCATTCATACTCTTTAACGGTAGCGAAAACTCAGAAAGGGCCATTTTAAAACCTTGCCCTTCTTGGTACTCAATAATTTCTTCAACTAGGCTAGAGCCATCATTAAAAGTACACAATCGTTTTGCGCCCAGCCCTGAACTTATATCACCCACGATAGGGGATGTTTTTATCGTTGCTGCGAATCTTTCAACGCTGGCGAAGTCGCCCAATACTTGCCAGATTTTCGCTGCTGGGACGTTAACCTTTATTGTCTTTTGTGTGTGATGTGTCATAAAAATGTTCCTACTATTAAATGGATTTAAATTAAATTATGCTCGCCTAGCCTGCTTTTATGCCGCGAATAAATATTTCAATTGCACTTGTTAAGTCTTTTTCAAAATTTGGCTTCAACGCTTTGAATTCATCTAGCAGATAGATTTCTTTTAGGGCCTCATTTTGCGAAGTCGCTGCCCAATAATTCGAGGTTGCGCCGTGACAAAGCGTTAGCAAAGTAAATGCCTTTTCGCCCTGAATGTCTGGATAGATCCTGCCGATCTCCAAGGAAATTTTAAAAAGTAAATTCATTGCCATTCTTTTAAATGCCAATAACTGCTCAAATGAACTGTTTTTTTCAAGCGACATCATAAGAAGCGGTGTTAAGTCAAGAAACTGTGGATGAGCCATCAGTGACTGAACATAGGTTTGTGCAAAACGTTCTGCCGCCTCGTCTTGTTCAAGTTTTTGCAGTCGACTGCAACAGTCCTCTAACCATTGTTCGAATAGGTCTGCAAACACATTCAAAAATATCTCTTCTTTGGAGCAAAAGTAACGATACATGTTGGATTTGGTAAATCCCGCTTTCACCGCAATGCCATTAAAGCTGACTTTGTCGTAGCCGTTCGTTTTGAAAAGAGCTAATGCCGCTTCATAAATGGCCTTTTTTCGCTCATTTTTCTTTTCGTCTGTTGTTGCTCTTTGCCAATTCATTTACATCCCTTAGTGACCGCCGGTCTCTTGATGTGTAATATAAGAGACTACTGGTCTCTTGTCAATAAATAATTTAAGTGTGACACTTGTCACATATTAACTTGCATAACTGTGACACTTGTCGCACAATGGCGCCAATTGAACACAGAAGCGGCCAAACCATGCAGCCCACAGTACCCGAATTAGAGATATTGAAATGTTTATGGCACCAGCAGCCACGCACTGCGCGTGAAATACATGATGAGATAAAACAACAATTCGATTGGACTTATTCGTCTACGCGCAAAACGCTACAGCGTATGGGTGAAAAAGAATTTGTGTTGATTGAAACGCTTGGCCACAAAAAAATCTATCGCGCCCAATTGGATAAAATGACCACGCTGGCGCATTTTGCTCAAGACTTTGCCAAGAGGGTGTTTGAGATTGATGGCCCGTTACCGGTGGCACTGTTTGCCGACAGCCGACTCATTGATGACAGTGAAATAGCCGACCTAGAAAAATTACTCAAAACACTCGAAGAGCAAAAACAATAACATGAACAATCAAATAGTATTAATAGAGGGATTGACGTTAGTTGTGATGTTTGTCGCTTGGAGCGGCTTGTTATATCTGTTTAGCTTGTTGGTCAGGCGCTTTATGCCCAAGCTGTCAAACTGGTCGAGATTCTGGTTGGCTTTGTGTGGTTTGGCATTGGTTCCTTTACTGCCAATTACCCTACCACAACAAAGCGCAATCATTCCCGAAGTACTTAAGCAGGCCATTGTGCACTCTAAAGCGCAATGGGGTGCGACAACGCAAACCTTGGCAAAACAGTCGTTGGCTTTTGAAGCGGTGAACATTGGATTATGGTCAATAGTTGCCCTTATTTTGCTGGGTTGCGGTTATGGTTTATGGCGTTTTACGGCTGAACTGCGCCGGGTTGATCGTATGGTTAAGCAAAGCGATATACAGGCCAACTTCGATGCAATTAACCCACAACAACACGCTTTTATTGTCGACGAAAACATCGCCGTTCGCCGCTCTGGACTGTCGGTGTCACCGTTTGTTTATGGTTTTTTTAAGCTGCATTTAATGCTGCCCGATTATGTGCAACAGCTACCACCACAGCAACAGGTTTTACTGATTGAACACGAACTGACTCACATCAAAAGAATGGACCCACAAGTCGTTATTGTGTTGCGTTTGTTGGTTCGTCTGTTTTGGTTTAACCCTTTTATACGACTATTCACACAGCACTTTATCGATACCATGGAACTCAATTGCGATGCTCAAGTTATTGCGCAATCGCCCAGTCAAAAAAGCACCTATGCCAAAACCTTAATCGCCAGCCTTAAAATGAGTAAAAGTCATGGGGCTGTTGACCTGATCCCTTGTTTTTGTGCCCGTCATAACAGTGCCAATGTTTTTCAGCTCAGGATAAGGTCGGTGATGGCTGATGCCAAAACAGCGTGTTATGGGCCTGTTTTTCAAATGGCTTTAACGTTAGTTTGCTCACTATTTGCTTGTTTTGTGGTGGTTGCTAAATCTGACTTGTTACAACCAGCGGGTCAATTGGGGTTGTTTCCTGTTGACAGCCACCGAATCACAGCGCGTTTCGATGTGGTTAATGACATCAGAAACCGTCGACCTCACAGGGGTATTGATATTGGCGCTGCACTGGGCGC
The DNA here is from genome assembly GCA_013216025.1 of Algicola sp. Lineage (GTDB taxonomy): Bacteria > Pseudomonadota > Gammaproteobacteria > Enterobacterales > Alteromonadaceae > JABSOG01. The sequence continues at coordinate 4,812 of JABSOG010000364.1, forward strand.
CGATGTATTGGCCAGTTTTTCGGGCACCGTTTTGATAGCCGATGACATCAGTTTGCACCAAAATTATGGCAAGGTTATTTTGATTGATAATGGCAGTGACCGCAAAACGCTCTATGCCCATTTAGACAGTTTTACCGTTGAGGCCGGACAAACCGTTGTTGCCGGACAAAAGCTGGGTCAGGTTGGTATGACCGGTCGTACCACAGGCCCTCATCTACATTTTGAAGTGTTGGCAGGAGACAAACATGTTGATCCTGAACAATACCTGACTAAGCCTTAAAAGCAGCCTTAAAGAAAGCCCGAAACAAAACCTTAAAAAGAATCCTACACCGCCATTTTTGATAATAAATGAGTTTTTACATGAAAAAAATAATCATGATGTGCACCACTTTGCTGGTGTGCTTCGATGCAAGTGCCTTAATGGCCCAACATCAACTGAGATTTAGCGATATCGACGCGTTACCGCTGGTATTGACCGATGCGCAGATCATCGAACAACAGCGCCTTTTTGGCGAGTATCCACCAATAAAAACGGTTCATTTAACCCTTGCGCGCGGGCAGACACTGGCCAGATTGTTGGCACCCTTTCAATTGAGTGGCCGGGAAATGCACAATTTGAGTGGGGCGATGGAGGCGTATTTATCGGCCAAAAAAATGAAAATCGGCCAAGTATTTACCGTAAAGCTGACCGATACACAAATCAAATCGGTGACCATCAAAGTAGGTTTTTCCACGCAGGTGACGTTGTTGAAACAAGGTGTGCAATGGCAAGTACAGACCACTGAGTTGCCAACAACAATGACCGAAAAAGCCGCTGGTGGTCAAATTGATGGTAGTTTGTATCTTGCCGCTCAAAAGCAAAAAATACCCGTGGATGTCATCAATCGTATGATTTTGGCATTTTCACATACAATTGATTTTCAAAGAGAAATTAAACGCGGCGACCACTTCAAACTGGTCTACCGCCAGCAGAATTTGGCGCAAAATTTTGATGTGTCAAAAGTGGTTCAACTCAATTATGCTCAGCTGACCTTGTCGGGTAAAATCCATACCTTGATCTATTTTGAAGACGACAATAATAGCGGCGCATTTTATGACGAAGATGGGCAACTGGCGCAGAGTTTTTTGTTAAAAACCCCGGTAGATGGTGCTCGGCTGTCATCATTCTTTGGTCCGCGTATGCACCCAATTTTAGGCTACAACCGTATGCACAAAGGTTTGGATTTTGGCGTAGCTGTTGGCACGCCTGTGATGGCAGCGGGAGATGCCCAGATTGACTATTTAGGCCGTATGGGCTCATTTGGTAATCTTGTTCGGCTCAAACATGCCAATGGTTATCAGACGCTTTATGCCCACCTTAAGGGTTTTGCCAAAGGATTACGCAAAGGGCAGTTTGTAAAGCAACATCAACTGATTGGCTATGTAGGCACAACCGGGCGGTCTCAAGCCCGGCATCTACACTACGAGGTGCATCATTTGGGTAAAGCAATTAACCCTTTGTCACTTAAGCAATCGAGTCAACGGCGTTTAGATGGCGAACAGTTAGCGAGTTTTAAGCGTTACAAACAACAACAGCTTGAGTATTTATCGTCAATAGATGCCGGTTGAGTCGCCTCTAAATTGTCGGTGTCGTGGGCCAATGGACTAATGAACAATCCATTGGTTTAGACCTTCGCGATATTTGACCAATATGCAACAGCATAGTTTCGAATTTACCTACTTAGCTATTTACCTAATTAACAGGGTACATACAACCCTTCAAAAACTGGTTAACAGTTAGTTCTAACTGTTAACACTTCCCAAATAAAAAACGTTGTAAATCAATTGGTTACCTGTCAGTATGCGCGCGTTCAGCTTAGGGGACAGTGTCCTCCTGAACCACAACTGCGGCCATGGGGGCCGCATTACTGTTTATCAAAAAATAACTTAATTGAACAACAACAAGGATTTAACTATGAAACGAGAAATGTCAAGCGTGGTCAAATTGGCCGCGACAGCATTACTGGTATCCAATGTCTCTATCGCTCACGCTTCTTACTCGAATGTTGAGGTGGGCAGTTATTATGCGCCGAATCGAATCACCCCAGGAATGACCACCAATCTGAGCGCATCGGTTTGTGCACAGCGAAATTCGAATGTGACTATTCCTGTCAGCTTTTATTTTTCGCCTACGCCTTATATCAGCGGTGCAAGCACATCGTTGGGTTCGGTGTCGGCTTCTTTGTCTGCACAAGGATCATTTTGTTCGTCAATCGTCAATAAAACGGTGACACTACCCACCCAAACGCTGAGCACTTGTTTTAACCCGTTTAACGGCTACTTCATTTTTAAAGCGGGCAGTGACGTAAAGGCAACACCTTATGGTGTGATTGGTAGTGACGTTATGCCAACGGTCGAGAGTTTTTCACCTGCATCTGGGCATCCGGGCTCAGTTGTGCACATTAAAGGTCAAAACTTTAATGCTGATTCAACCGCTGTTTTTATTGGTGATGTGGAGGCGGCTCGCGGATTTGAAAAAGACGCAAATGACAATATCATCGGCATGTTTGCTATCGTGCCAGAAGGTGCCACCAGCAATAAAATCAACGTAAAGCAAATTTCGAACGGCTACCCGTTATGTGGTGGCTCAGAGAGTCTGTCAACTTATGATTTTGTGGTTACTGCACCGCCAGTGTATTGTGCGTCTAGTGCGTTATATAATGGCTACAGCAAAATTGACTATGTCGGTTCAAAAAATATCACCACTGACTTTAGAAGCGACTCTGCTTGTGGCGGCTATGCTGATCACAGCGATGCAATCACCTATACATCTCAAGGGACTGCCAGTGAACAGGTAAATGTTCAATTTGGTACTTGTGGCGCACCCGATTACAGTAAATTATTCAAAGTTTATGTTGATTGGAATAATGACAACGACTTTGATGATCCAGGTGAGTTTGTTGTCAGTGCACCGAGTGTTGCAGCCGATACACTCTATTCTATGGGAC
>JABSOG010000365.1 GCA_013216025.1 Algicola sp.
CATCTCTTACTTGGTGTCGCCCCGAGTGGTGGGCATGGTCTTGTCATTAATGGTGTTAATGAGCTATTTTTTAATGAGTGGTATCTTTGGCGGGTTTCTGGTCAGCAATTTGTTTCAGTCGATCCCCTTCTTCGACTTTTTATCCCATTTACTCAATGAGTTACGGTTATTGGATATTGGCATCATGATTTTTAAAGTCGCTGTGTCTGGCCTATTTATCAGCATGATCAGCAGTTATCATGGCCTGACGGTGGTCAAAGCCATCACTGAAGTGCCGCAGCGGAATATCAAGGCGGTTGGCCGGGGTGTGATTGCAGTGTGCGTCGTCAACCTGTTTGGCACTTTGGTTTATTTTGGTTTGCGAGGGTATTGATACTGTGCGCATAGAGCTACGTGATATTTGTCATAAACTAGAGCAGCGACAATTGCTTGAAAACATTAACCTGACCGTCGAAAGTGGTCAGTGTTTAGTGGTTTCTGGGCGCTCGGGCAGTGGCAAATCGTTGTTGTTTTCTATTGTGTGCGGGATTTTTCCACCGCAGCGTGGTGAGGTGCTGGTCGACGGTCAGTCGATTGTGCAAATGAGTGAAGCCCAAAACCTCGAATTTCGTAAACATTTGGGTGTGATTTTTCAAGTCTCGGCATTGATTTCAAATCTGACGTTGGCCGAAAACCTGATGTTGCCATTGAATCTGTATTTTCCTGATAGAAACTGTGATGAAAAACGTCAAGAGGTGCAAGCCATTTGTCACGAATTTGGTTTAGAGTCGTATTTAGATCAACGCACCGACCAACTGTCAACCGGACTGGCCGCCTTGGCGGGGCTAGCTAGGGCGTTGTTGGTTGAACCTAAGCTGTTAGTGTGGGATGCGCCGATGTCAGAAATCGATTTAAAATGGAACGACCACCTGAACAATCGTTTGAAACACCTTAAAAATGCGGGCACTACTTTTATTTTGTTTACCAATCGTCAGAGGATCATAGAGCGGCTGGCCGATGTGCGATTAGACTTGAGTGAAGGAAACAGCCATGCAACATAACCCCAAAAACACCAATAAAATCGTGTTGTTATTCATCTTGGTTGGTGTGGCTATTTTGGTGGTTTTTACCGTTATGGTGCTGGTTAACAACAAAACTTTCGTCGATAGAACCCATTATCGAACTATAGTCGACAACGCCAAAGGGTTAAGTGGCAAACCAGCGGTGTTGTTTAAGGGATTAGAAATTGGCCGCATCGAGACTTTTGCGCTCAACCCCAACACCAACGACATCGAAGTTGATTTTTTTGTGTTTGATCAATACAAAAGCAAAGTGGTTAAGTATGCCGTATTGGGCGGTCACAAAAACACTTTGCTGGGTGATATTTCGCCCTTTGAGCTAATATTGCCGACGGCCACCAAGATCCATAATTTTGACGTACTGGCTGCCGGGGATCTGGTGCCACACATCGACAGTGATTTGGGTCAGGCTTATATCAAAAATGGCCTGATTGCGGTGCAGGGCAACAGCATTGATTCTATTATCGCCAGTGTTAATACTCTGCTGCTTAACTTTCAAAAAGAAAACAACCCCGATGCCGGGTCTATCTTTCGTATTCTTGACCGAGTGGCCAAGATGACTGACCATTTGTTGTCGGTCAGCGAGGCGCTGCAAAAAAGCAATATTCTGGTGCAGGCAGAAGGCATGATGGGACAGGGAAAAGACTATTTGGGTGCGTTGCCCAAGCTGTTTATTCGGGTTAACGATGTGATTGATGGTGCCGAAGGGGTGGTTAAACAAGCCAGTTTATTGATCACTAAATATAGCCAGCCCGAACTTATCGTTGAAGGTATCACCGATGGTAAAATCCCGCCGATGCTCGATAACGTCAACGCCAGTCTCACGGTGTTGCAAACAATGCTCAACGACATTCATGCCGAGCGGGACCAGTTGGTGATCACCGTGCACTCAGTGCAACAGGTGCTCAACAAACTCGATAAAACCTTGCAAGGATTGAACAACAATCCGTTGTTAAAAGATGGTATCAAAAAAGACCCCAAAGGCACAGGGATTGAAATGAATGATTAGTCATTTGAGGTTCCCCCTACAAAATAAAACATGGTTCATATTGCTGGCTGCTCTGCTGTGCGGCTGCTCAAGCCCTCCTTTGGTTGAATATCAGGTCACCAAGTACCAAGAAATCAGCCTCTCATTACTGGCTTTGGCTGACAGAAAGCGTCAACTCGAATTATATGACGAAGCCCTGATGTACTATCTTGAGGCCGAAAATTTCGCCCAAAAGCGCAACGACAAATCGACACTTGGTATCTCTCGTCTTAAAAGGGCTGCCATTCATATCGAACTAAAACAATACCCGCAAGCCCAAGTGCTGATAAACCAAGTTGAACAAATGAACCAATTTGATACCGTCGATTTGGCAAACCCGTTGATGTTCATTCAGGCCAAATTGTCTTACAGCAAAGGAGATGTGACTCAGGCGGTAGGGTTGATCACGCAATTAGAACAGGCTTATATAGAGGTGCAAGAAAAGAACATTTATTACCGCATGGTACGTTGGGTCTATCAGCCCGAGGGCGTTGCAATGGTGATGATTGAGCAAGATATGGCAGTGTTAGAAGCGCTGGTGGTAGAACATCAGTTGATGAATATCGAGATTTATTCGTATGCCTTATTACATTACGCCAAATGGCTGGCATCGCAAAAAGACAGCAGGGCAGAAGCGGCTATCATCAAGGCTATTGAGCATTTTTCGCAGTTGGAGCTGACCAGTAAAATCCGTGATTGTTATCAGATTGGGGCAGATTATTATCGGCTGATGGGGCAGCGTGAGAAGGCCGATTATTTTCAGCTACAGGCTGATGGACTGACCCTTTCAAGTCGACCCCTTTCGAAGCGCTACGCGCTAAAAGTCAAAAGATCTCACTTTTTTATGCTCCCGGCAAAAAAGATATAAGAACATCCATGTTCAAAACCACGGAGACACGGAGGCACGGAGAAAAGATTAAAAGAATTAAAAGATGGACAACAAGAACTGTTGCAGATCCTGATTTTTGTTTTCGTTTTTGTTTTTTCGCGCTTTTCCTCCGTGCCACCGTGTCTCCGTGGTGAATGCTTTAGACCTTAAAGCGTCAGCTTAGGCGCAGCGCAGCAAGCCGCCAAAAGATCTAATTGAAAGGAACATAAAAACACCGTCCTGTTTGCCGAATTAAGGCAGGCGAGGTAATAGTTGCGTCAGGCCAGTGAATAAAGGATAATCCGTGTTCGTTAAATTTCAGTCCTATTTTGAAAGGTTCATGCAGTGGAACAATTTATAGAATTTATTGGTAATCATCCTATTTTGAGCATCGCTTGGGTAGGGATTTTCTTTGCGATTGTCTTTGGACAAATCAAATCGATGACCTCACCGATAAAATCATTATCTGCCCCTTTGGTCACCCAAAAAATCAACCGCGAAGACGGTGTGGTGGTTGATATTCGTAATCAGGGCGAGTTTGACAAAGGCCATATTGCCGGTGCTGTCAACCTTTCGTTAGAAAAAATTCAAAAAAATGAGTTCGCTTCACTTGAAAAAAGCAAAACCAAACCCATTATAGTAGTCTGTAATGCGGGAATGTCGGCCTCTGGGGCGGCAACTACATTATTTAAGAACGGTTTTGCCAATGTCTGTATCTTACAAGGTGGCATGAACACCTGGTATGGCGCAAGCTTACCTGTATCCAAGAAATAGTGAGATAATCAGATGTCAGCAGTAGAAGTTTACACCACCACTTATTGTCCATATTGTGTCCGTGCCAAAGCGTTACTTGAACACAAAAATGTAGAATTCACCGAAATTAATGTGGATCAGGCCCCACAGCTTCGCGCTCAAATGCGCGAGCGGGCCAATGGCGGCAACAGCGTGCCGCAAATATTTATCAATGAGCAACATATCGGCGGATGCGACGATATGATGCTGCTTGAGCGCCAGGGCAAATTAGACGCCCTGCTTAAGCATTAAAACTCAGATACACAGGTTATAACTGATTGGATGAATATCGGTTTTTTGTAGAACGTGGATTTATCCACAAGCTACAGGGAAGGTAAACCAATCTAAGCTTAAGTATCGGGTTACTGATTACCGTCATCACAACCAAAAACCAAAAATCAATTAAAATTAAGTAGGAATTATCATGTCAGACCAACAAGCCAACGGTGCTGCTACTAACGAACAGCAAGGTCCTCAGTTTGCAATCCAGCGTATTTATACAAAAGACATTTCTTTTGAAGCGCCAAACGCGCCTGAAATCTTCAAGAAAGAGTGGAAGCCAGAAGTTAAATTGGACCTTGATACTCGCTCTAACAAATTGGAAGGCGGCGTTTACGAAGTCATCTTGTCACTGACTGTTACTACTAAAGTTGGCGAAGAAACTGCTTTCTTGTGTGAAGTTCAGCAAGCCGGTATTTTCTCTGCAAACGACGACGAGAATGTTCCAGAAGGTCAATTGGCACACATGTTGGGTTCTTTCTGCCCTAACATTTTGTTCCCGTATGCTCGTGAAGCTATCTCAAACCTGGTTAACCGTGCGACTTTCCCACAGTTGAACCTGGCACCTGTTAACTTCGATGCTTTGTTCTCTCAGTACGTACAGCAGCGTCAAGAACAGGCTGAAAAGCCTGAAACAGCTGACGCTTAAGTCAGTTTGTTAAAAGCTATGGTTACTGCCACATCAGCTGACATTACCATTTTAGGGGCGGGGTCTTACGGCACCGCCCTAGCTTTATGTTTTGCCCGCAATGGTAATAGAACGTTGCTTTGGGGTCGAAATCCCGAGCATTTAGCGCAAATGACGCAGCAGCGGTGTAATGAGCGTTATTTACCCGAAACCCAATTTCCAGACTCGCTTTGCATTGAGGCCAGTCTGGAAACTGCGGTTCGCAGTAGCACCAATATTTTGGTGGTGGTGCCCAGCCACGCCTTTGGTGCGATGTTAAAGCAAATTAAACCCTTCCTTAGGGACGATGCCCGCCTGTTATGGGCAACCAAAGGGCTCGAAGCCGACACCGGCCGATTACTCCAAGAAGTCGCCAAAGAAATTGTCGGTGACAAAGTGCCGCTGGCAATGTTGTCAGGCCCGACATTTGCCAAAGAAATGGCCAAACAAATGCCCACGGCAATTTCATTGGCATCAAACGACCCGCATTTTATCGAAATCATTTCTGACCTGTTACACTGCGAAAAATCGTTCAGAGTCTATTCGAACGACGATTTTATTGGTGTTCAACTGGGTGGGGCGGTTAAAAACGTCATCGCCATAGGTGCCGGTATCGCCGATGGCATTGGTTTTGGCGCAAATGCCAGAGTCGCCTTAATCACCCGAGGCATGGCTGAGTTGTGCCGTTTAGGTGCCAAGATGGGGGCTAAGAACGAAACCTTCATGGGCATGGCCGGATTGGGTGATTTGGTGCTGACCTGCACCGACAACCAGTCTCGAAACCGCCGCTTTGGTTTGGCTCTAGGCAAAGGTTCATCGGTCGAAGATGCGATGAATGATATTGGTCAGGTGGTCGAAGGTTTCCGCAACACCAAAGAGGTGTTTTTACTGGCAGACAGAATGAACGTCGAAATGCCCATCACCCAACAAATCTACGAAGTGCTTTATCAGGGCAAGTCGCCCCGCGAAGCCGCTGTCACGTTGCTTGGCCGTGAGAAAAAGGCTGAATAGCTTTTTGCCCTGCGGGCGCGCTACGCTTTGTCGCGCTTCGCACTGATGGTCAAAAGCTTTAACACGGAGGCACGGAGCCACGGAGGAAAGAAAGAGGAAAGATTAAAAAAGGAAAAACCAAAAAACCAAAAAACACTTTAATATAAAAACGTAATCGAATAGCATCAATTTAATCAATACTTCCCTTCTTTCCCTTTTATTGGTTTTTTATCTTTTGCTTTTCCTCCGTGGCTCCGTGCCTCCGTGTTGAGATCTTTTGACCTACCCGTGCGAAGCGCGATCCATAAAAAGCGCGTAGCGCAAAGAAAACCTAAAGAACAGGCAACAAAATAGTAAACTTGGTCCCAACCCCAACAATAGACTCGACCTCAATCGTGCCGCCGTGGCCTTCGATGATCCCAAATGAAATCGACAAACCCAATCCCGTTCCTTCACCGACAGATTTAGTGGTATAAAACGGTTCAAACAGTTTTTTCTGGGTCAGTTCGTCAATGCCGCAGCCATTGTCTTTAACCGATATGTGGATGACGTTTTCGAGTTTATCGCAGCTGATCACGATTTCTCCCTTTGTCGGCGTTTGTTGCTTGCGCCTTTTGTCACGAATGGCATCGCAGGCATTGACCATTAAGTTCATAAATACCTGATTGAGTTTGGCCGGGTAACACTGTAATTGTGGCTCAGCGCGAAAATCGGTGACAAAATCGGCCAGTTCGAGATATTTCGTTTGTACCAAGTTAAGCGTTGATTTGAGGCAATCGGTGATCTTGGCCATTTCTTTGTCATCACCGTCGAAGTGGGTATATGCCCCGAGGTCTTGGACGATTGCCTTGATGCGCTCTGTGCCCTGAGAAATGGTGGTTAAGTGTTGATGTAGCGGTTCGAACTTGTTGCGCAGGGTACTGATGATGGACTCATCGGCATCGGTTCCGGCCAACTCCAATATGAATGTTTCGAAACGCGCAAGATCAACTGAGAGGTTTTGGGCACTGACATGGACGAAATTGGTAGGGTTATTGATCTCATGAGCAACACCGGCAGTCAGAGTCCCCAATGACGCCATTTTCTCGGAATGGGCCAAACGTTTTTGACTGATCACTATCTCGGCATTTTTCTCTTCAAGCGCCAGTTTTTGCTGTCCAACTTCGCTATAGGCTTTGGCATGATCCAACGCTATGGCGGTGGTCGATGCCAACGTTTTCATCATGTCTTGCTGAGGGGTTTTGTACACGTTCTTTTTCAAACTTTGCACAGTTAATACCCCAATGACTCGGTCGCCAACTATCAAAGGCCAATACATCACGGATTTAGGTTGTACGCCCACTTTGGTGACCGGGCTCGATACTTCACCAAAATAACCGGCATAATCTCGGGAGTAATCATTGATGATCACCGGTTTTTTATTTTCTACGCACCACACCGCCGGTTGGTTTCTTTCGCTCATTAAATCTTGGAACTCGGGTAAATACATTTCAGATTCAATGCCCTGCCTGAATACTATGCGTTGATTTTGCGGCTCATAATGACCAATACACAACACTTTTATGTCCATCAATTCTCTAATCCGGTAGTAAACAGTGATCAGCAGTTTGTCGAGATCGAGCGTTGAGCTAATTTCATTACAGATTTTGCCCAAGGTATTAAATTTTTGGTTGATTTCTTCAAGCGCAGCGGTGCGTTCTATAACCTGACGCTCTAGGGTGCGATTGATATCCGACAGTTTGAGGTGGGTTTCGACCCGGGTCAGCAACTCGTGTTTGTTGACCGGTTTGTTTAGATAATCGTTGCCGCCGACTTTAAAGCACTGCACCAAGTTGTTGACATCAATATTGGCGGTGAGAAAAATCACCGGCAGTTCGTTGACCGCATACAATTCACGGATTTTCTCGCAGACCTTAAACCCTGAGATCCTTGGCATTAACAGATCTAACAGTATCAAGTCAAAGGCTTCACTTTTGGCTATCTCATACAGGGCGTGCTGCCCACCTGAGGCTTCAACCAGTTCATAGTTCAGTGGACTGAGGTAATTGTGCAAAACCTGTAGGTTGACAGGATCATCATCGACCAACAAGACTCTGAAGCGGTTTTGTTGTTTG
>JABSOG010000366.1 GCA_013216025.1 Algicola sp.
AGAGCATCTAACTGGGGATGGAACGATTGCAGGTAGTAGAGAAACTCTAATCCTAAAGTTTGAATCGATTGCATTATTTAACCTCCTGTGCCAGTCGAGCAAGCATATCTTCGGCATTGCGGTTGGACGGGTTTAAGCTCAATGAATGCAAGTAGCTTGCGTGTGCCTCGACAAATAATTTGTTGGCCATTTGGGCTTCACCAAGACTGTCCCAGGCGTTGGCCGAATCAAAATAAAGCTCGGTGTTGTACTGTAATATCGCCAGTGCTTGTGCTTTTTTGCCTGCTAACATCAGTTTGTAACCGAGGTTGTTAAAAGTGTTTTCAAATGGGATTCCCTGATAACCGCCTTTGGCTTGAGCGACTTTCATTCGGGCCAAACCGGCCAGTATTTCGCCTTCTGCAACCTGTTGCATTGGGGTTTTAAAATCACGGTTGATGGCTTTGAGTTTAAGCACATTTCCATCGAGCAATAACTGTGGATGGCCTTGATATAACCGAACTTTAAGGTTTCTGATGTCAGTGGCAAACACACCGTCACCTTCGTGATATAAAACAGTGTCGATAGTGTGCAGGGTGTGATCAATATAATCGTCCATCTTCATTTGCAACCCCCCCAAGTCAAGATGAAAGGTGACCACGTTGACCTCGTTGTACAGGTATTTTCTGGTCGGAAAGTGGACTCGGGCTGAGCGTTTTCGGGGGGTGTGCTGATATTGACTGACAAAGTCCATGGCTGGGTCTTTGTCGTTGAGGTAGTCAGCAAAGTAGTATTTGATGGGATAGTGCGGCGTAATGGTGGTGCGTTTGTCTTGCTCAAAACTGCCACGCCATGGCAGGGTTGAAATGAACAAAAAGATGCCCGAGTTGTCGAGTTTAACGCCTGTCGCATCGCCGTATTGATTGGGGCCTTGGCCGGTGGGTTGACCGACAAAAATGGCGTTGGTTTGGTTCTCTAGCAAAGACGATAGGTTTACCGCAGCAGAGAATGTACGGCCTGAGGTCAGCACAAACAACTTGCCGGGTGTGTTGAGCTTGTATGCTTTGGCCAACATGGTTGAAAAATGGCGGGCCATAAAGTTGCTGCCGCCCCGGTTATCACGCAGGTCGACCACCACTTTTTTGAATTTCATTTTTTTGATTTGTTCACCGACCATTGTTGAGAATACCTTGAACGTTGGGCCGTCACTGTCGTTTTTTATATTGTTGATATTGATGGTTAAAATACCGCTGCTTTGATCAAACTCACTCCAGTAGTTTTGCTTCGACAGCCGATGCGCATAGGGTAGGGGTTCTCGTTCATTTTTGGCCAGCATATAAAAGGCATACCACTGGTAATAGGGTTCTCCCCTCATTTCAGTTACCTCTGTCACCCCGGCAGATTCAACTTCAACCAGTGCTCGGGTATTCATAGGCGATAATCCCAACTCAAACAGTAATTCGGTCATGCCCAAATATAATGATGCCCGGTCATACTTACCACTGATGTGCTCGGTGCCAATGTGTTGTTTAATTTGTTCAAAGACCTGTTTAACAGGGGTATTACCAATTTTCACCAGTTTTTTGTTGATCAGATGACTGTAATGCCTTGCGGCATCAATGATGTAAAAACCATCTTCAAACTTGTGTAATACAATGGGTAATATATGAAAGTCTATCGCCGGTTGTGGCGGTATGATGGTGTGACCATCGTTTAACATCGCCACCAAATGCATCATTTCGATTTTGATTCTGTCACTAGTCCAGCTGTGCAGGTGTTGACTGATTTTGTTGAACTGTTGGTCAAACTTGTCACGCGTTATCATGTCATCAATGTTGGGGTGAATGGCATACAACTGTTGTTTGAGTTGTTGCAAATCAGCTTGCCATTGCGCCGTTGTTAAGGTGTTTAATGTTGATGGGAAAAACACCAGACGATAATCATATTTGATGACCAATGCCAAGGCGAAAATGACCACTGCAGCGGCGGTTGTTATTTTGCTGACTATGGGCATTTTGTTTTTTATGGCGCGAGCGATATAAATCAGGTAACCCACCAAAGCAAAAATGGCGGTAAATACGGCCAGCCAAAAGGGCATAAAAAAGGGCTGGGTAATTTGGGCGTAAGTAGCAAACACAGCAATGGCTGTGACCGCGATAAAAATCAGGTGGACTAAAATTTGGCGTGCTAGAATCGTCATGAAAAACCTCTATTTGGTTGCTGCGAGGAATAAAAAATTAATTCGGCGGGTGATTTCGTAGACAAAATCATAACCTTCTCCCTTACCTTTACTATGTGCCCATTCTTGTGCGGTCATGGTCAAAGATCCCAATAATAACGGCATGAGCACATCTAATGGGGCCTTGGCACTTATCTCACCGTTTTCAACGCCTTGCGTCATGACTTGTTGCATAAACGCCATTAATTGGCGATCAAGTGCTTGGTCGGTGCTTTTGAGTGAGGGGTTGTGCAATGCCAATTCACAGCTGTAGCGGAAGATTTGTGAGTCAACGTTGGCCGCTGCAAACAAATTCAACATTAGGTTCAATACGTTTTGCTGTGCACTGTCACTGGGGTTTTGCTGGGTTTTGTCTAGTCCAGCTTTGGTGACATCTTTCATAAATTTATCGAGCAATGCCTCTTTGACCGCATAGTGATTAAAAAAGGTGCCTTTGGCAATACCGCAAGCCTGGGTGATTTGCGCAACACTGGTATTGTCAAAACCGTGCTCGCGAAACAGCGGCAAGGCGGTATCAAAAATATGCTGCTTTAACTGCTGCTTTTGTTTCTCTCTGTAGGATAGTGTCATGCGATATTAGACCAAATCAATTAAGTGACCATGGTCATACAATATGTCAGGTTGTGTCAAAAATCAACCGCCGTTTAAACTGTTGGTGGTAATAAGTCATTAATGGCATGTAACGAAACTGTTAAATATTAAATAGTGAAGTAATATGTTGCTGTGTTATAATCCCGCGCTGCGAAGGAGATGCAATGTGATTAATTTAGACAATACGGTAATTTAGAGGAATTTATGAAAAAACAATTTAAACAATTGGTCGTTGGTTTGTTATGTATGACACCTGCGCTGGGGTTTTGCGGACTTTACAATACCGAGTTGGGTAAAATCGAAAAAATCAACACGTACGCCGAATACAAAGGTGGAGCGGTGTTGCTTTCCTTTAACACTGGATTAGCCCAATGCCCCACGGGGCTTTGGATATCACCGACTTCAACTGGCTTTGACATGATGTCTACTTTTGCGTTGGCGAGTTATATGTCTAATAAAACGGTGTATTTTGGTGTTGAAGTCGAGAACCCGTTGCCGGTCGGCACGAACATCTTTTACTGTCAAGTGGACAGCGTTCGTTTAGGCGAAACCAAGTAATTAAACCGGGCAGGTCAAACGACCTGCCATCCCATTGATTCTCCAGCCCGAACGGGTACTACTGTACTATCACCAAAGTCCAATGCCTGCGGGCCTATCCAATCTTTCTTTTGCAAGGTAATGGTATCGCTATTGCGCGCCATGCCATAAAAATCTGGACCGTTGAAACTGGCAAAACCTTCAAGTTTATCAAGCGCACCTGCGGCTTCAAAAGCTTCAGCATACAATTCTATTGCCGCGTGTGCTGTGTACGAACCGGCACATCCACAAGCCGTTTCTTTGTTTTCTTTGACATGGGGTGCTGAATCAGTGCCCAGAAAGAACTTGTTGCTACCACTGGTGGCAGCGTCAATTAACGCGTGTTGATGGATATTGCGTTTTAATATCGGCAAGCAGTAAAAGTGTGGGCGGATGTTGCCTACTAACATGTGATTGCGGTTAAACAACAAATGATGTGCCGTAATGGTGGCTGCAATATTGGCTGTTGATTCTTTTACGAAGCTGGCCGCGTCGGCTGTGGTGATGTGTTCTAACACAATTTTTAACTCAGGAAAGTCTTTGACAAGTCCGGTTAAGGTGCGGTCTATGTAGACTTTTTCGCGGTCAAAAATATCAATATCAGCGTCTGTTACTTCACCGTGCAGTAACAGCGGCAAATCCACAGCTTGCATGGCTTCGAACACCGGATAGAGGTTTTTAATGTTGGTCACGCCAGATGCCGAGTTGGTGGTGGCACCTGCAGGATAAAGCTTGGCAGCGCTGACGATACCGCTTTGTTTGGCGGCAATGATGTCGTCTTTGCTGGTGTTGTCTGTCAAATACAGGGTCATTAACGGCGTGAAACGACTTTGCTCACCCAGATTTTGTTGAATTCTCTGCCGATATTCTTGTGCTAAGGCCACATTGGTCACTGGCGGTACCAGATTTGGCATAATGATGGCTCGGCCAAAATAGCGGCTGATGTCGGTGACGGTTCGGTCTAAAAACACACCGTCACGCAGGTGAACATGCCAGTCATCAGGGCGGGTTAGGGTCAGGGTTTCAACTGGGGTATTTGACATTCAGAGTTCCTTAAAATTTACTGGTGTCGGTGAACAAGCCAACTTTGAGGTCTGTTGCAGCGTAAATCACTTTGCCGTCAACTTCTACTGTGCCATCGGCAACGCCCATGTAAAGTTTTCGTTTGATAACCCTTTTAAGGTTCAGGCGGTAGGTCACTTTGCTTGCTTCTGGCAAGATTTGGCCGGTGAATTTAACTTCACCTACACCGAGTGCTCGTCCGCGTCCTGGACCACCGGTCCAACCGAGGAAGAAACCAACCAACTGCCACATGGCGTCAAGGCCCAAACAACCAGGCATGACCGGATCACCTTTAAAATGACAATCGAAGAACCACAAGTCTGGATTGATGTCTAATTCGGCAACGATTTCGCCTTTGCCGTGTGTGCCGCCATCTTCATTAATGGTGATCACGCGGTCCATCATCAACATGTTGCCGGTCGGCAGCTTGCTGTTTTCTGGGCCAAACATTTCGCCGCGACCACAGGCTTCAAGATCGGCTTTGGTATAGCTGTTTTTTTGTTCCATTGTCATTTCCCCTAAAGATTTTGCGCTAATTTAGCTTACACTTGTAAGCTAATCAAGTCCCAGCACGGGTTTGGCTGAGAAATATAGTATTGTCGTTCTGAAACTCTAGTATACAATGCTCAAAAAAGAGGGGGCATTCAATGACCGAAAAGAAAAAGGCGTTGACCAACGCGCAGAAACAAAAAAATTACCGAGAAAGAAAAAAGCACAAAGGCGAGGCTGAATTACGGGGTTATTTGAGCCCTCAGGCACAAGATTGTTATAAAGAACTGGCCGAGGTCACGGGCTGGAACGACAGCAAGTTGGTCACCAATGCACTGCGATTGGCACTGGCTGCGTATAAATGTGGCCAAATTTCGGCATTAAACAGCTGGTTAGAGAAAAATAACAAATAAACCCGCTGCAAGTCGTTGTTTTAACAGTGCACTGGCTTATAATGCTGGGCTTCGCCTTAGTGTACTTTCTTGCTGGACAGAATTTTTATGCAATTATTTGTAAACGACCTAACGGTCATCGACTTTTCTTACTTATGCCATCAACGGGGTGTGGTAGGAGAAAGCTGGATTGTTGACTTGACCTTGCTGGGCTCTTTGGATGAGCAATCGATGGTATTGGATTTTGCCAAAGTCAAAAAGCGTGTCAAAGCAATTATCGATGATGTTGTCGATCACAAACTGGCGGTGCCGGTACAATCAAAGGTAACCACCATCAGTGAAAAAGAGCAAAACGTTCTGGTCAATTTTACCAGCGATAACGCGGGTGTGGTTTGTGTGTATTCACCTGCCGAGGCTTTTGCCCTAATCGACAGCGAATCCATCACAGTAGACAGCGTCGGTGAATTTCTCAAACAAAAAATTCTTGCCCAATTGCCAGATAATGTCGAATCGATTGTGCTTAACCTGCGCCCAGAAAACATCGACGGCTTTTATTACCACTATACCCACGGCCTGAAAAAACACGATGGCAACTGTCAGCGTATTACCCACGGCCATCGTTCAAAAGTCATCGTTCGCGAAAACGGCATGAAAAGCCCGAGATTGCAAAAGTATTGGGCTGACCGTTGGAAGGACATTTATTTGGCCAGCCGCGAAGATCAAATCAATGTGCCAGACTTAAAGTTTATTAAACCACCCAAAGACATTTCGCAGCACTTGGCTTTCGCCTATGAGGCTGATCAGGGTTATTTTGAGCTGCTGATTGCTGATAAGTGCACCGAGATAGTGCCGTGTGATACCACGGTAGAATGTCTCGCCGAGTATATGAACAGTGAGCTTAAGGCGCAAAACGACCAATCTGAGTATCAGGTCACCGCGTTTGAAGGGGTCGCAAAAGGGGCTATCGTGTGAAGGCTTTTCCTAGTAAAAAGACCAAACAAATTTTCACTGCCTGCGTATTGTTCAGTGCATCGTGTTTTAGCGCAAATGTTAGTGCGAAAATCGAATTGACCGGCACCATGACACAAGGCGCAATGATCATCGGCAAAACTCAAGCCGGTGCCAAAGTATTTTTAGATGACAAACCTTTAATGGTCTCCAAATCTGGCGATTTTGTGTTTGGTTTTGGTCGTAACGACAAACCCAATCATCAAGTTAAAGTGATTAATGCCAACGGTAAAATCGAAACCAAAGCGATAAAGCTCAGCAAGCGCGAATATAAAGTCGAGAACATTAAGGGCATTAAAAAAGAATACGTATCACCACCAAAAGAAGTGACAGACCGAATCATTTCAGACATCAAGCTAGTGGGTAAAGCCCGTAGCGTACTAACAGAGCGATTAGACTTTTTAGGCGAAATAAAAATTCCCGTAAAGGGCCGTATCAGCGGCGTTTACGGTAGCCAGCGCGTGCTTAACGGCGTGCCAAAAAATCCACACTATGGTTTGGATATTGCGGCACCAACAGGTACCAAAGTGTTGTCGCCACTCAACGGCAAAGTGGTTTTGGTTCACAACGATATGTATTACACCGGCGGCACTTTGATTGTTGAACACGGTTTTGGCATTACCTCAACGTTTATCCATCTAAGCAAAGTGCTGGTGAAAGAAGGTGATGTGATCAAACAAGGCGATGTCATTGCCGAGGTTGGCGCCACTGGACGGGTCACCGGACCACATCTTGACTGGCGGATGAACTGGAAGAAAGTTCGTCTTGACCCGCAGTTGTTGGTAGATATTGGGAAGTAGGAGAGAGCTCCAGCTCGCGATAAATGGCGAAGCCATTTCAAAACGCAGGCCAAACTCCATAGATATTTGGCCCGGGAGGCGCTCCTCGTTGGCCAAAATCGCGAGCTGGAGCTCGCTCCTACCGAAAATCCCTAGACTTCCCTTTAAAATCCGCCAGTAGGTGGGTCAAGTTAGTCAGCTTACCAGCAATCACATGAATCACATCGCCTTCGCGTTCGACAATGCCGTTGACCTTTAATATGGTGGCGGTCAAAAAGGCCTGCTTTTGACTTTGGGCCGTGCCTTTCCACACCACCACGTTGATATTGCCGGTATCGTCTTCAAGGGTAACAAACGTTACCCCCGAGGCCGTGCCCGGGCTTTGTTTGCCGGTGACCACGCCGATGATACTCACCATCGACTTGTGCCTTCGTTGGCCTAAATCTTTGGCGCGTACGCAGCGGTCTATCCGGTCGTGCCCATTCCTTTCAAACGCTCTTTCACGCTCTTGCTCACGTAAAAGAGCAATAGGATGTTTGCCCAGTGTTAATCCAACCGATTGATAGTCTTCAGTTAAATCATCCATGGCACTGGGGGTTATCGCTAAGTTGTGAGGCTGTTCATCTACCAGATTGGCAAACAGCGGCAAAGTGCATTCGCTCGACATCATTTGCCAGC
>JABSOG010000367.1 GCA_013216025.1 Algicola sp.
AACATTAACGCCAAGCAATATCCGATAGACGTGCCCGATGAGATGCCATTATTATGGTTTTTAAGAGACCGGTTAGAATTTACCGGCACCAAATATGGGTGCGGCAGTGGTTTATGTGGTGCCTGTACGGTGCATGTTGATGGCAAGGCAACCCGTTCGTGCGTCACCCCGGTTAGTAGTGTCGCGGGTAAAACCGTCCCCACCATTGAAGGCCTGTCTTCAAGCGGCGATCATCCGCTGCAAAAGGCCTGGCTGGCCAATAATGTGCCGCAATGTGGTTATTGTCAGGCCGGACAAATCATGAATGCCGCCAGTTTTCTCGCCACCAATGCTACCCCGACTGATGCTGATATCGACACTGCCATGCAGGGCAATATTTGTCGTTGTGGCACTTATCAGCGGATCAAAAAAGCGATTAAATCTGCTGCCGAAACACTTCGCGCCGAAGTGATTAGCGTCCAAGAACCACGCAAGGGGGCTTAACATGAGTCTTGAAACCATATTAAAGCAATTAAACAAAACCGCAGATGACAATAACCAAACCGGCATACCCAATGTGGTATTGCACAATATCAGTCGTCGAGATTTTTTAAAAACGGCCGGAATAGTGGGCACCGGTTTGATGGTCGGTATCACGTTATCTGATGTGGCCATAGCTCATGAAACTGGGCATAGTACAGATAGTACTGACGAGATCTTTAGTCCCAATGCTTTTATTCATTTAAGTGAAAATGGTGACACTGTGATTTATTGTGGCCGCTGTGAAATGGGGCAGGGCATTAGCACGGCCTTGCCAAGCGCGGTTGCCGATGAAATGGAAGCCGATTGGGCCAAAGTAATTGTCAAACAAGGCGATGGCGATGCTGACAAGTATGGGTCTCAGGCGACCGGTGGTTCGGCCAGTATTCGAAAAATGTTTCAGCCGATGCGTGAAGCCGGTGCTGCTGCCAAAGAAATGTTGGTTTTTGCTGCTGCCAGCGTTTGGCGCACCTCTGTTGATAATTGTTACGCCGAAAATCACTTTGTGATCAACAAAATCAATCAGCAAAAATTGAGTTATGGTGAGTTGGCCACCCTGGCCGGCAAAAGTCCGGTGCCGCAAAAACCCCGCTTAAAAACTAAAGAAGAATATCGTTACATCGGCAAGGCTTTAGACCGTCACGATCAAGATGAAGTAGTGGTGGGTCAGCGTACATATGGCGTAGACACCAAGATGCCGGGGCTTAAATATGCGGCCATCGTTCATTGCCCGGTATTGGGTGGCAAATTAAAAAGCCTGGATAAATCGGCCGCGTTAAAACTGCAAGGCGTCAGTGCGGTGGTCGAAATTGACCGACTAAACGTACCTTTTGGTTCAATTGGCGGAGTTGCTGTGGTCGCAGACAATACCTGGACCGCGCAGCAAGGCGTTAAAAAGTTAAAAATAGAATGGGATCTGGGGCCTAACAAGGCATATGACACCCAGCAATATAAGCAGCAGCTGGTGAAAAACGTTGAACAACCTGCCCAGCTGGTGACCGAACGCGGTGACTTAAATAAGGCCTTTGATGAGGCTGCCGTAAAAGTCAGTGCCACTTATACCGGCGGCCATTTGTCTCATGCACCGATTGAACCTAATGCCAGTGTGGTTTGGGTGCAAAAAGACAGTTGTGAAGTCTGGGCGTCGACGCAAAGTCCGGGCGATATCCAAAAAGTGCTGGCTGGGTATTTAAAACGCCAAGAAAAAGACATTGTGGTGCATGTGATGATGGCCGGTGGCGCGTTTGGTCGTAAATTTAAGTGTGATTATGTGCATGAAGCGGCGGTGATCTCTCAGAAAATCAACGCGCCGGTTCAGCTTATTTGGTCTCGTGAAGAAGATATGCGCACCGGGTATTACCATTCTATTAATGCCCAGCATCTTGAAGCGTCTTTGGATGAAAATGGACAGGTGACCGGCTGGTTACACCGTGCGGCATTCCCCGCGATAGGGTCGTTATTTAACCCCAAACTGGACCGAGCCGATGCGGGCAGTCTTAAAGATGTCGATAGACATCCTTTTGCGATCAAGAATTTTAGAAGTGAAAGCGGCGAAGCCATTGCCCACACCCGAATTGGCTGGTATCGCGCTGTCTATGCGATATTTTATGGCTTTGCCTTTTCGAGCTTTGCCGATGAACTGGCCCATAAAGCCGGTAAGGATACGCTGTCATTTATCAATGAAATTTTTGATAACAATCGAGACCCCAAGCAGCAAGAACAAGTCAAACGTTCAAAAGAGGTGCTGGCTTTGGCCGCCAAATCCGCCAGCTTTGGTCGCAAGTTGCCTAAAGGTGAAGGCATTGGTATTGCCGTTCACTACAGTTTTCGCAGTTATGTCGCCATGGCCGTGCATGTCAAAGTCGATGGCGATGATATTAAGGTCCTTAATGTCGATTGTGCGATTGATTGTGGTCAGATACTTAATCGCGATGGCGCAACGGCACAAATGGAAGGTGCGGTGGTGATGGGGATGTCATTGGCGCTCAGTACCGAAGTGACTTTTAGGGAAGGCGCTGTGGTCAATTCTAACTTTCATAACTATCCGGTGATGCGTATCACTGATATGCCCAATGTTCGGGTGCATATTGTCGATTCTGATGAAAGCCCTACTGGGCTGGGTGAACCGGGGGTTGCCCCTTTTGCACCGGCCTTAACCAACGCGATATTTGCCGCCTCAGGCAAGCGATATCGTGACTTGCCGATTAAACCGTTGGCGGTTTAACAGTAGCAATTACAGAAGCGGGATCAGGTCCCGCTTTATTCATCTCTTAGCTCAAGCAATCGCTTGATGGGTTTGGCGGCAAAAAATTCGCTTAACTTGGCACTGCGCTGCACGTCAATTGGCCGTTTTAGTTGTACTAATAACAGCAGCTCTCTGTTGCGCATGGCTTGGTAGAGATAGCCGGTTGCCTTGTCGTATTCACCGATTTTTAAATATAAGTCACCCAGATAGGCATTGAAGAAGTTAAGTGTCTTGAATTTTTCTTCAAACCCTATCAATTGGTCATTCACTGGTTGGTTGTGGTTGATTGAGTAAACCATTTGCAAGTAGGCAATGAACATGGCACGAAAACCCACAGCAGATTGCGCCAGAGGTTCGAGTGCTGCCATTAATCCATCCGGTTGTTTTTCAACACGCCAGGCTAATAATTGGAATAAAGCGCTGTTGCTTACCGCCTGATTGGGTGAGCGCTGTAAGCGTTGCAATCGCTCGATTGCTGTTTTTGATTCGCCTATCCATAACTCGGTTTGTGCCAATTCGACTTCGGCAAAAGGCGATTGTGGCGATAATTCGAATGCCTTTCTTTCATAAAAATAAGCCTTGGCATGATTTAACATAATGCGGTAGTAATCACCTAAAAAGTTGTTGATCTCGGCATTGTTCGGCGCACTGGCCTCGGCCTGCGTGAAATAATGCAGCGCCTTGTCCCAATCCCATAAAAGGTAGCAATACACGATGCCCAAGGCGGTTAATGCTTGGGTATTGTTGTTATCTATTGCGATGACGTGTTTGGCATCCAACAGTGACTTTTGCGCCAATTGTCGTTTGAGTTGTGGCGTTGTTTGTCGTTGCGCCCACAAGGCATAAGCTTTGGCGGCCGTAGCAAAAACGGCGGTCGAACGCGGGTTGACGGTTTTTAAACGCTCCAGAATGGTTATTGCCGGTTGAAAGTTTTCGTTGTGCCGCGTCGCAATCAAATCCAATGCTCTGGCATAAGCGGTAAAGTCACTTTCAGATAGCTGACCGATAGTATCGGTTTGAGATTGACTTGGGTTGTTTTGCGCAATCATATGGTGATAAATCTGCTGTTGGAGTTGTTGCAGGTTGTCGAGGCTGGCTGAAAAGGTCTTTGTCCATTTCAAGTTGTTTGATGTTGCGTCTGTTAGTTTTAGCTTTATTGAAACCTCGGTATTTGACTGTTCAATCAGACCTGTCAACACATCGGTAATAGCATTGGTCTGCAAGAAAGTTTGATTGATTTGCTCGGGTTTGATATTGATAAAGTAGCGGTGTCTAATGGTCGACAAGGTATCTGAAATGTTTGAATACAGTCCTGATACGATGTACTTGTTAATGCTCAATTCACTGTTTGTTCGCTCGAACGTGACAAATGCGGTTTTGTGCTGTAGCAGGGGTGCACTGGCGCCGGGCTCGGGGGTTGGTGTTAGTGTCAGCTGGTGGAATAAATAAAATAGAGCTGTTGTTACAAAGAGAGTTAAGAGCAGACCTACACTGACAAAACGCACGTTTTTGACTCGCCAGCTAACGGCCTGCTGTGGTTGTGCAGTCTCTTTATTTGGCTGTGCACTTGGCTTTTCACTTTCCTGTGCACTTTGCTCTTCAATCAGGTCACCAACAAAAATATAGCCTTTTTTGGTGATGGTTTTTATCAGTGGCTGCGTGTTTTGCTCCAGCGCAAACAGTTTTCTCAGTTTGGCAATGGTGGTGTAAATACTGTCATCAGAGACTACCGTGTCGGGCCAGACATTTTGCGCAATTTGGCTAATCGGCAAGGTGATGTTGGCATGTTGAATAAAGTACTCCAACAGTTCTAACTGTTTCTTTTGCAGTTTTCTGGTCTCGTCGGCACGGGTTATCGTTAACGTATCGCTATCGAGTGTCCATTCGTTGATGATCAAGCGTGTGTTCAATGGGCTTTCGTTACCTGTCTGGTTGTCAATAAATGGGCAGTGGTCACTATAGCACAATCACAAAAAGCTTAATCAAAAAACGAAATAGGGCACTGACCCCGTTTTACTGTATTCATCCATAACCCGTTGATACATAAGCATTAGAACAGTATACTTTGGCGCCTCAAAAACCAAGTTCCATTGTGGAAAAAATGTGGAAAAAATGTGGATAAATCGTGGGGAAATAACAAAGCCATGGGTAAACAATGAGCAAATACTTTAACGAAGCCGATTGCCAAACCCTAGAAGACATTTTGCGTTTACGTCGTGATGTGCGGGGTAACCGGTTTAGCGATAGGGCGCTATCAGATGACACGGTAAAAAGGTTGATTGATGCGGCCCTTCATGCGCCTTCTGTGGGGTTTTCGCAGCCTTGGCAATTTGTGGTGATCCGCAAAGATTCGGTAAAACAGCAGGTCTATCAATCGTTTTTAAAAGCCAACGAAATCGCCCAAAAGCAATTTGATGGCGACAAACAATCACGCTATCGACAACTCAAACTCGAAGGCATTTTGCAGGCCCCGGTCAATTTGGCGATATTTTACAAACCTGAGCATAGTCCTGTATTGGGCCAAAACAGCATGCTCGATATGGGCCGGTTCAGTGTGGTGTGTGCCATTCAAAATTTGTGGCTGATGGCCAGGGCGATGAATATTGGCGTTGGCTGGGTGAGTATTGTCGACCCACAACAGGTTAAATCTGCGGTGAATGCTGACGCCGATGCAGAGCTTATCGGGTATTTGTGTATTGGTTATGTCAGCGAGTTTTTAGACAGCCCCGAACTGGCGCAAAAGGGCTGGGCTGATAAGAAACCGATTGAAGAGGTGGTTTTTTTTGATCGGTTTTAATCAATCTGTTTAGGCCGTTCTATTTAAGCGCCACTGCGTGGCAGCACCAAATTTGCTCAAACCGTAAATTCAGTCTAATATTCAAAGCTGTGCCCTTACGGGAACCTGCGTTTTCAGTGAAGAAGAACAAGGGGCGAGGGCGATGTCAACAGAATATTAATCTGAATTGGGAAGTAAAATGAACAATAATAAAATTAAAGTACTCGGTACGTCCGATGTCTTTGTCGCGGGGGTTGCTATCGTTGTCGCGGCTAGTACCTTGGTCAGCGATTTCAATGGTTATTTCTCCTTAGGCGCCGCTTTTATCATCGCGCTGTTGTTGGGGTTTATGATTAACTTGTTTTTGGCCATTTCTGCCGCCGAATTGAGTGCTCGTTATCCCAAGTCAGGTGCCATCTATAACTATGCAAAAGCGATATTTAAGGGGCACGCAGGGGTGTTTATAGGCACGTTTTTAGGGCTCAGTTTTTTTGGCATGTTCGCGTTTACCGTCGCCGGTGAAACCGGGGCAGGTGCGCTGGGGTTACAGGCGATTATTGGCCAGGAGATACCGCTGAACTTGTCCATTATTGCGTTGATCGTGCTGGCAGCTTTGCCGAGTATTTTTGGCGTTAAAGAAGCCGCTTGGGTGAGTGCAGGCCTGTTGTTGTTTATGCTGGGCATTCGCTGGTATTTTGGTATTGCTGGCTTTTTTGGCATCGGTCACGAGTATAGCTGGCAGTTTGCCAACTTGATGGATGGCGTTGATTTATTTAATTTTAATGGCGAAAACGGCATTTTGACCGTGGGTTTGGCTTTGGCCTTTTGGACTTTTGTCGGTATTGAGTTTGCCTGTTCAATGGCGGGTGATGTGCCCAACCCTAAGCGTTCAATGCCCAGAGGATTGATATTTGGTCTGGTGGCCATTTTGGTCACCTCACTGGTTATGGGGCTTGGCGTAACGGGTATTATGCCCTTGAGCGAATGGCAGGTCTTGATCAAAGGAGAATTGGGACAAGGCGGTGAAGCACCTCAATTGGCCGCAGGGCAAGTCATGTTTGGCACTGTTGGCTATTATCTTATGGCAGTCGCATCAGTAACGGCGACACTCGGCACCTTGACTATCGCTTTTGTCGCCATGCCGCGTTTGCTGCAAACGATTGCGCAAGACGGCTATTTACTCGGACCCTTATCCCCTTTCTTTGCCAAGTTACATCCTCGCTGGGGCACGCCAGTCAATGCTATTGTCATTACGTTGTTGATCTTTTTGTCGGTCGCTTTGGTTTCAAATGCCGTGATAGATTGGGTGCTGTCTGCCGCTTATGTGTGGGTTTTGATTTATATTGGCTTTCATATTCTGGCCTTTATCAGTCGTTGGGATAAAGCCGAGACAGCAGGCGTTTTTAGTCGTCCGGTCGTGTTAGTTAACGCGGCAGTAGGTGCTGTAGCGACCATTATTGCTTTGTATTATGCCTTTATGGGCAGCCACGTTTATTATGGCACCAAGGCGCTCATTGTTTTGGGGATCGCTTTTGTACTGGCCGCCATTTCTTACTATTTTCATCGCAACGTTGAGCACGACCAGACACCTGAACAGGTGGATGAAGACAGCAATGAAAAGGATCTAGAAGCGTTGTAGCAGCAGGACAATGGATAGACGTAAAAAGGCCGGGCAAAGGATATTTGCCCGGCCTTTTTGCTTTTTTCATGGTTGTTACTCTCTTTTTGTCATAGCGTATAATATTAGTCACTTGTATACGAATTACAACCAAGAATTGAACCTCTTCGACTTAAAACCCCGGCCAAAACAGCCAAGCCCTGTTCGTTAGGCACGCCAAACCGCAGTGCATTTTTCTCATCACACAACCGTACATAAACTCCTTGTCGACAGAGTTGGTCAAACAGTTGTTCTGCGTTATCTAACTTAACGGTTTTAAACAAAGAGGTGCCGTTGACGTTCTTGGCGAAGGTGTCAACCAATAAGCTTTCTAGCGCATTCGACAGGCGGGTGAGGGTTTTGCGTTGTTGGTGTTGCCAAATTCTGTCGGTTAATGCTTTTTCACCAATAAACTGGGCAGGGCCGTTGACTTGCCAAGGGCCAACGCCTGCGGCAATGATATTCAGCCAGCACGGATGAGCGCTGACAAAACCTAATCTTATGCCCGCCAAGCCAAAAAATTTACCAACCGAGCGCAATACAAATAGGTGTTTATTGCCGGTGAGACTAATCATTGACTGGGTCGGCTCAATC
>JABSOG010000368.1 GCA_013216025.1 Algicola sp.
GCCGCAGTACTGACACCTGATGGGATTTTGGATACCAACTTTGGTATTGGCGGTATAGTGATTATTGACGCCGATGGTGATGAAGGCGGCAGTACTGGTAACTCTTTCGGTACCAGCGTTTGGGTTGACGGCAGTGACAACCTGTATATTGGCACTCAATTTGGCATGACTGCCGCCGATTATGATTTTGGTGTAGTAAAAACCTCGGCCAACGGCACCCTAGATACCAGCTTTGGCACTAATGGTGCCGTTAGAGCAGACATCAATGACAGCCAAAACACTACAGCGGGTATTGTGCTCGACGCACAGGGTCGGCCCATGGTGGCGACTTCAGGTAGGGGCGTTCTCAAGCACGACTTTGCACTGGCCCGATTTACCGTAGCAGGCGTTTTAGACACAACCTTTCAAGAACGCGGTTACAACCTAACCAACCAAACCCCCAGCAACGATATTCTCCACGGTGCGATATTGCTAGAAAAAGAACCTCATAATGGCAAATTCGTCTTAGTCGGCAAAACCACTAGCCAAGGCAGTGTCACCGACGTGCTGGTTGCCCGCTTCATGCCCAATGGCAGATTAGACTTAGCCTTCGGCGTAAATGGCTATTTCCACCTGCCCGACACAACCTCTGGCAGCAGTTATCTGGCCCAGTCGATAGTAGAACTCGGTGATGGTCGGTTAGTCGTTGCTGGACAATACAACTTCAATCAATCGTTTTTGCTAATGCTCGATACTGATGGCAAGCTCGACACCACATTTGCTGGCGATGGTCTGCTTTTAATCGAACCCACCGGCAGCTCGTCTACTTTGAACAGCGTTGATGTCGATAACGATGGTAAAATTGTTGCCGTAGGTTATCAATTTTCCGCATCCTTCGACCTGTATTTAATCAGGTACAATGTCGACGGCACACCAGACAACACGTTCAACGCCACAGGCACAGTCATCATGGACATGGAAGGTGGCAACTTCGAAGGACTGAAACGGGTCAGCATATTGCCAGACAACTCGCTAATAGTTGTGGGTAACTACAACAGCCAGACACTGGTTGCCAAATTCCTCAGCAACGGCACATTAGACACTGCCGGGTTCAACGTGGGCGTCGGTTTCCAGATTGCCGATGTTGACACCACAGTCGACGACAATTTTGACGTATTGTATGATGTTTCGATTGCCAGTGACGGCACCATCTATGCCAGTGGTGCCAGCAATGGCACTGTTAGCGGCACCGATTTAATCACCGTATTGGCGCTCAATGCCAATGGCACAATGAAAACCGATTTTGGCGGCGATGGCATTGTTACTTATGATTTTGGCTCAGGTCATGCTGCTCAATCGCTAGGGTTAGACGCCAACGGCAAACTGGTGTTAACTGGACACACCCACAACGCCACCGATGGCGGTGATGATGTCTTCATCGCCCGATTGACCACCGATGGTGCGCAAGACCCGCTGTTCAATGGCGGCAATGCCCAGCTAATTAATTACAATGAAACAGATTCGGCGGAGATCGTCGGCGTACTGCCCGATGGCAGGATATTGCTCGGCGGTCACAACACACTAACCGCAGAACAAGTCAAAGTTTGGTATCTCAGTATGTTTGTGTTGGAACCTGTGGCGGCAACGCCTTAATTGATTTGATTCAGAACAGAATATTGTAAAAGGTAGGCAAAAAAGCCCACCGTTGATGAGAATAGCCGTTGTTTATTGCCCTCTTACAACTCCAAACGTAAAACAACCCTTTTTTCATCGGGCTGGTAATAATCCCCTTCACTGTCGATTTCAACAAACCCTTGTCTTTCATACAAATTCATAGCAATGTCATTTTCGGGGTCTACAGTCAATAAAATCTCATCGACATTTTTGCCTTTGAGTACTTCTAAAATCTGATCAGTCAGCAAACTACCGACGCCCTGCTTGGTATAAAATTGACCGACAGCCAATGACAAAATCCAACCTTTGTTGGCATCCTCTCCAAGGGCACCCAGCACATAACCCATGACATGGCCTGCCTGATTGGTGGCAATCAAAAAAAGATTGGGATACAAATCCAAAACCTGCCTGAAAAAATACTGGTTATAACATTGATCGCCATAAACAGCGCGCTCAACCGCCATCACTTTTTCTAAGTCAGCTTTAACACAAGGGCGTACATTGATTTCTATTGTTTTTGTCATAACTTCCAATTCATCGAGTAATCAAAACTTTTATGAAGTATAGACGTTAATCATTCATATTCATCAAGGCCGATATTTTCTTTTTCGCAAACGGCTTGCACCGCATCATGCTTAACCAATTGGCACAAATAACGTTTCAAATTAGCAAACGACAATGGCGGTTTTTCAATTTCATCGGCCCAAATCGCCAGCATCAGCAAAAAGTAATCGCAAACACCCACACTGTTACCGACCAAATAATCCTTGCCCGTCAAAGCGTCATCCAGCAACTGCAAACAATCAGCAATTCTGGCTTGTTGAACGGTCACAATATCGGCGCATACGTTTTTATCAGTAGAGTGCTTTTCAGGATAAAAATAAATCATTAACTCTGCTTGCAGAGTATTGGTCAAATACATCAACCACTGGTGGCACAAAGGCCTGTCGGGATGGCCAATTTCAGGCATTAAATTGGCTTGCGGATTTTGCTCACACAAGTGCATACAAATAGCTGCACTTTCAAATACCACCGCGTCACCCTCTACCAGCGTTGGTATTCTGCCAGCCGGATTCAACGCCAAATAATCAGCCGATTTTTGCTCATCTGATTTTCGGTCAACCAGCACCAGCTCAAAATCAACGCCCAGTTTGTGCTGCACATCCTGCAATACAAAATGCGGCGCCAAACTGGCATTAAGGGGATAATAATACAGTTGATACATCAGCTAACTCCTTGAATATAGAGCATGCGATTATACACTGCCCTACTTTAATAAATCTGCTTAGGCAGCTTTATTTAACGCCACGCAGTGGTGAAAGCCAAAGTGTTTATGGGCCAATTACCCACAGTGCAGTCAATGACCACGCCTACGTTTCAGAAACTTTTCAAGGTTTTTGCGGTGCAGCAAAACCTCAGGCATAAAACCCTTGGCGGAACGTTTAAAAAGCAATCGGTAATCACCCAATCTAAAGCGAATAAGTTCATGACTACACTTCAACTGGCGCCCCCCTAAATCCTGATAGTGGGTGCCTAGCTTAAGATGGGATTGAATAGCGGCAGCACGTTTGTAATAACGCTTTCTTAAGGTCGTTGGGGAATTGGTAAAAAGAGAATATAAAGTTTTCATGTTGGACTCCTGTTTGATTAACTGGAGTCCATTTTCATTTTGTGCCGGGCACAACCAAGGGTTAATTTTTCATTAAGTAATTAATTGTTGAAAAAAATCCCAAGCGTCTTCGGCTTCGTTTTCTTCAGCCTTAATTTTCCGGCGCAAAGCATCGATGACGGGCAATCTCAGCACTGTAGTTTGTGCCAATTCATCCAGCAATTGACTGGCTTGCTCATACTTTTTGTGTTCGTAACAGGTTTCAGCCTGCTGATACTTTGTCAGATAATCCTGCCATGGAATGTCCTGTCCGTAGACTGTTAACATTGGCGTTAAATCAAATGATTCGGTTGAAAATGGCGAAGGCAGTTTGTCCTTGAACAAATCAAAGTCATCCGACTCCAAAGCCTGCCGGATGTTTTCCACATTTACATTCATGATCCCCAAGCTAAAATACGCCAAATAACGCTGCTGGGTTTCACGGTTCAAAATAGAGAAGTCACGTTTATCGGGGGAGCGAATCGTTTCATAATACTGTTGAAACAACTTCTTGGTTTCACGAGTACCAATCAAATATATCAGGCACAACGCATTGTATATGGCATGTTCACTACCATCGTTCACCAAATGCTTGCTGTTATGTGCACCTTCCTTTGAAGTGATCACGGCCTTGCGAAACGCTATACTTTCGGCTTTATTGTTACCCTTGGTAAAAATATTTTGCAACGCATCGTGAATAACCTTGGGCAGTCGATCTTTTTTCTGTAAACGCAAAAACCATTGGGCATGCTCGCCGATAGTTAATATTCCAGTATCTCCAGTCATTCAACTATCTCCTCTTCTTTTCGCATAACAAGTCTCGAATGGCATTTCGGCTCATGGTCAAATCACCAGCTTTGGTAATCAAAGCTTTAATGGCGACCTTGCCTTTTTTGCACTGGTAAACCTTATTATTGTAGTTTTTATTGATGTAATTGATGACGCCAGCACAAACACCAGCCTGTATTGTCTCGGCTTTGCTTAAACCCAAGATGCCCAAAGGACTGTCCAGCTCTTCCATTTTTTCAGCGCAAACCAATGATACTTTCTTCAATTCACCTCGCTCCATCAATTGTGCACCGACACAGGCACCCAGACTTAAAAAGTTTCCTTTATTAAACAACAGAAAACTCGACTTTTTGAAGTTCTCTTCTTTCTCGCAATGCTCGAGGATTACGTTATTTGCATAGCTGTATTGAGAAAAACATAAAGCCAGCAACAGTAACAAATATCTCATTGCGCCACCTCCTTATGACAAAATCGAAAACCACGGTAAATAATTACTATTTCAACGGCATAAATAAACAGGTCACCTATATCCGCATAAACGCCATTCGCAAAAACCGCAGGGACACCACCAAAAAGCTTTTTACAAATCCACAATAGAATTAACAAAGTGAAAAGGTCAAGCGCAGTACGATTAAATGAATTGGCCAACATAGCCAGTCTGTAACGATCTGTCGCCATATGTTCTACCAACTTGCTTAACACAACAATCGCGTAAAAAATAACAAGAATAAAAGCAAACTTGAACAAATCATTCATTACCGTTGAGCTTGATACCGTGCCAGCACCAACCACCTCTATAGCTTTGGCAAGATGAAAATGCCGCCACAGATAAACAAGGCAGGTGAATGAAACAAGCATAGTGACAAAATGAACAAACGACTGAAACAAGCTTGGTTTGGCATTCTTGAAACAATATACATTTTGTGGATCAAATAACCTGAGCTTCTTACTCTGACGATCGATAAAGTCCATTTCATCTAAAATGGCTGTGGCACTATTGGCTTTATATTGAAATTTTCGGTCAGAAGGATCATCATTTCTATTATCCCCCCAGGCATTTGCATCCATTATTTTTCTCTGATGTTTAAAAAATCGGCGGAATTATCGCATTATTTACAAAATAAGAACATCCCATTTTTAGCAACCTTTAGTTATAGTTGGAGACAAATTAATAACATAATGGATAAAAATGATTCACAACCAGTTAAACAGCCGATTATTCTCAGCCTCTATGCCACTTTGGACCAACCAAAGCCAAGACCTCCCCTATTTAACATTCCCCCCTAGATGTTTTATACTCAAACCAAAGGTTATAGATTTTTCGTCACAAATTGGAAGTTGAAAAAGTGTTAAATAGACTTGGTAGTAACCCTCTCGCAATTGTTAGTCAATTGATGAGCAAATCAGGGATCCGCATCATGAATCTCAAAAACATAGTCGTGCCTATTTTACTTGCCACCGCGTTATCCTCTTGTGGTGGCGGTGGCTCAGAAGGTCAGAGTCAACCGACTCCAGGTCCGACACCCAATCCGCCGCCGACAGTACCTGTGCCAACGCCTGCTCCCGCGCCAACCATCGTTGCTTTTGACTATGTACAAAAGGCCAACAACAAGACTTACGACGCTACTCAAATCCAATCGGCGTCGTTTACGAATGCCACTGGCGGCTTTCGTTTACCTTTGGCAGACCAATCATTAACCGGCAATTTGACTATTTCGGTAGATTTAGAAGACCCGGATGGTATCAACAACGTTCATGTTGGATTTGAAGGGGGCACAAACGCACTAGAACTTTGCGCCAGTCAATGTGGGGTGACCTATCACCGCACCGTTACTGGCATTAACCCGTTGGATCATGGCAGAAGCTCCGGCCCACAACAGTTGCAATTGTGGGAGGAAGACGCAGATCAAAATAAGATCTTCCTCACTACTGTCAATTTTACTTGGAATAAAACAGCCGTAACCGGTCTCAATGCGACGCGCACGGCGGGCAATATCGACGTTTCGTGGAATGCGCTGAACAACTATCTTCGTTATAACGTTTATGTTGCCTCGCAGGCCGGGGTTAGTCACGAAAATTATCAATTACTGGCCGATGGCGAAGCGTTTTTGGCGATAAGGGATCCACGTAAAGTATTAAACGGCAAAGAAGATGCCAAAGCTTTTTTTACTGCGGTCACCGCAATAGACGGCTCTGGTGAAAGCGCCTTTAGCGAAAGCATAAAAATTTTAGCGCTCAGCGGTGCAGAAGATTTTGTGCCTACCGCAGTTAACGACAACTACTTTATGGACGAAGACACCACCCTGATTGAAAACGTGCTCGCCAACGACAGCGATTTAGAAAGCCAAACTCTGACCATCAGCACCGCACCAATACGCCCGCCACAAAACGGCACTTTGATCATCAATACCGATGGCACCATTAATTACACACCCACCACCGATTTTGTCGGCCGCGATAATTTTAGCTACCGCATCAGTGACGGTCTGGGTCAACCAGCCGAAGCCGTGGTGATCATTACGGTAAATCAGGCCAATGATCCACCGGAATCTTCGTTTAACAACTTCAATTTAATCGATCCTGGTCAAGGGAGGAGTATCAACGACCCTTTCAGTCTCTCGACCAGCTTAACCACCGTACAGGCTTTATTGTCGGTAGCGGCACCAGGTTTGCTGATCAACGATTTAGACATCGACGGCAACACCATCAGTGTTGTGACCACCCCAGCGGTAGACCCGCTCCAAGGCACTGTCAAACTTAATGCCGACGGCAGCTTGGAATACACCAACGACCCCGGCAGCACAGGCGAAGATACCTTTTCGTATCGTACCACCGATGGCACCACAGTATCTGATCCACCCACTGTCGTGCGGATCACCATTAACGGCGCCAGCTTTTTCCCGGTTGCCGCCAACGACCACTACAGCCTTGCAGAAGGACAAACTTTTGTTGCCGACAACAGCGCCGTAGGCCGCATGTCAATTCTCAACAACGACAGCGATTTAGATGCCGGCGATGTACTAAGCATCAACACTACTTTTGTCAGAGCGGTTGCCCACGGTACGCTCAATATGGGCACCGACGGTACTTTCACCTACATCCCAACCCCCGGATATTTTGGCACCGACAGTTTTATTTATCAGATAACAGACTTGCAGGGCAATACCGCTCAAGCAGGCGGTATCTTTACAATCACCCGAGGCAATGATGCCCCTATTGCCACAACCGACACTTATACCGTCACCGAAGACATCACTTTCACCGCAGATGCAGCCAGTGGCGTTTTGAGCAATGATTCTGATGTCGATTTTGATCCAATAAAAATCGACGCAACACCGCTACAGGCCCCGATTAACGGCCAGTTGACGCTATCGGTTGATGGCAGCTTTGTGTATATTCCCGATGCCAATTTCGCTGGCAGCGACAGTTTCAGCTACCAAGTCAGCGATGACAGGGGCGGTGTAGCCAACGGCACTGTGACCCTCACCATCAGCAACGTCAACGATATTCCCGTAGCTCTCGATGACACCGTACAAACCATTATCAATAGCCCAATCACCATTGCGGTTTTGAGCAACGACAGTGACATTGAAAATCAAACATTAACCGTCACCAGTGCCACCACAACCACGGGCACAGTAACCGTCAACACCGACAATACCCTAACATACACCCCGAAAACCAACTTTGTGGGC
>JABSOG010000037.1 GCA_013216025.1 Algicola sp.
TAAGATTTACCCATATTTATTGAGAGATGTGAAGATAACTTACGTCGATCAAGTTTTGTCAACTGATATGACTTACATACCCAGGGCTAAGGGGGTTATTTACGTTGTGTCTATAATTGATTGGTTCAGCCGTAAAGTTTTGTCCTGGCGACAGTCCAATACAATGGATGTTCACTTTTGTTTGGATGCACTTAATGAAGCGCTGCAGCGCTTTGGTAAACCTGAAATATTTAATACAGATCAAGGCAGTCAATTTACGAGTGAGGCGTTTACGGGACGTCTAAAACAAGAGGGAATTAAAATCAGTATGGATGGCAAACGCCGTTGGATTGATAATGTTTTAGTAGAAAGACTATGGCGAAGTTTGAAGTACGAAGAGGTTTACCTGAAAGCCTATGAAACAATAAAACAGGCTGAGCTTGAAATTGGTCACTATTTCGTGTTTTATAATGAACAGCGTAAGCATACGAGTCTAAATAGATTGACCCCGGATCAGGTTTATCATTCAAGACAGAGGTTTCTAGCTTAGCTTAAAATATATGGATTTTATTTCTTAAAATTTAAGATCCGTGTCCAACCGATGGGGTCCACCTCTGTTGTTTTAACCAGTAGCCTACGCCACTTAAGGGCGTTTCGTGATTGCCGGGGTCGAATAGAACCAATGCTAAGTCGACGTTTTCGAGGAATAGCGCGTGAACTAAACGGTAGTCCTGCTGGCCTGCCAAGTCCCATAGAACAGCTTCACATTCGGTGCCATCGTCGCGTTTTTTGCCGAGTTCATCGATGACCCAAAATTGTTGGCCGTGAGTTGAGCTGTGTTCTTTATATTCGTTGTGAGCAAGACGCCAGCCTAGACCGGTTTTACCCACGCCGCTATCGCCTACTAAGACTATTTTTGCTGTGGTGTAAGGGGCAGAATCCTCAATTGCTGGTTTGCCTAATAGTTGTTGGTAGTCTAGCTCCCACAGCTTTATGACTGAATCCCCATCACCGTGGGCTGCCAATATGGGTTTTGTTGGGTGGAAGGCCATTTCAGGCACCCATGATCTGCCACTACTTTCATCAATGATAGCGACGACCTGCCAAGTATCGGTTCGCCAAATGCGGATTTCATTGGATGATTTGGAGATTAACAGCTGGCCATCGTGGCTAAAAACACATGAAATAACACTCGATGTATGGCCTTCAAGTTCATGTAACAGCTTGTAATTTTGCATATCTAGGATATAAATGTTTACCCCAGCCCCAGCATACACCAATTTATCACTATCAGGACTATAAGCTAGGGTATATATAGCCCCAAGTTTTCCCGGTATAAGAAAAATATTGGCCAATGTCGCCGCATCCCAAATCTCTAACACACCGTCAATCGCACCAGCTGCAACTTGATTGCCATCTGGGCTGAATGAAACAGAACAAATCGACTTACCATGGCCTTTTAATGCATCAATATATTCACCTGAATCGGCATTCCACATTCTAATAATGCGACTGTCAGAACAAGAGAGTATTTGTTGACCATCAGGACTGAAACAAACCGACCATCCCCTTCCATTTTTCTCATCTAATATTAGATTGACCAGCGTGATCCCCGTGTCTGCATCCCATACCTTGATAGTACCGTCCTTTGAACTTGACACGATTTTTTTGCCATCAGGACTAAAATCAGCAAAATAGACACGTTCAGTATGTCCTTTTAAAACACCTACACTTTCGCCAGAATCTATTTCCCACAGTTCGATGTTATGTCCGGTCGAGCTTGACGCAACTGTCTTACCATCTGAGCTAAACGCGATGTCATAGAAAAGTTCACCACGGCCATCATAAGTGCGAAGCAGTTTCAAACCCGCAGGCTGCTTTTGTGGTTTTAACGCTATTTCATTGCTGGTTGTTTTCATCTTTTCAGGCTTAAAAAGGCAAAGTTTTAATGGGATTACCATACAGGATTTTGGGGTTAACAAAAACCTTGTTATCATGCCAACCAAAACCCAACCACCTAAGGCTCACCCGTTATGGATCACTACGCAGTATTCGGCAATCCCATTGGCCATTCCCGTTCTCCGTTTATTCACCTGCAATT
The DNA here is from genome assembly GCA_013216025.1 of Algicola sp. Lineage (GTDB taxonomy): Bacteria > Pseudomonadota > Gammaproteobacteria > Enterobacterales > Alteromonadaceae > JABSOG01. Next base: position 2,081 of record JABSOG010000037.1, read on the forward strand.
TGCAAAACAAACCCAACAAACACTGGACTATCAAGCCCTTGAAGCACCGCTTGATGGTTTTGCCGCAACCACGGCTGAGTTTTTTGCAGGCTCAGGCAAAGGCGCCAATGTCACTGTGCCATTCAAAGAACAGGCTTTTGAAATCTGCGTTAAGGTTAGCGAGCGAGCGCAAAAAGCTGGAGCGGTCAACACACTGATAAAAGCCGACAACGGCGACATTCATGGTGATAATACCGATGGCATTGGGCTGGTGAGGGATTTGCTCAATAACAATGTAAAACTGGCAGGCAGTAACATTTTACTGCTCGGCGCAGGGGGTGCAGCGCGGGGTGTGATTCTGCCTTTGCTCGACCAAAACCCGGCGCAGTTAGTAATCAGTAATCGCACCATCGAAAAAGCTGAACATCTGGTCGACAACTTCAATAACAAAGACTCCAATCACAAAAACTTTAGTGCCACCCCATTAAACGCACTGCAAAAACACGACTTCGACGTCATCATCAACGCCACCTCGGCAGGCCTGTCGGGTCATGTGCCAGACTTACCCAGCGATTGTTTGAATAGAGATACAGTCTGTTACGACATGGTTTATTTGAACAGCATCACGCCATTTAACCAATGGGCAAAAGACCAAGGCGTTACAACGACAATAGATGGTTTGGGTATGTTAGTTGAACAGGCCGCCGAGAGTTTTTCGTTGTGGCGTGGGGTTAAACCTGACACAAGCGCTGTACTAACAGCGCTGCGTGGAATGCTTTAAAAATCAATGAATCAAGGGGTCGAATCAAGGGGTCAGATGCGTTGAAAGGAGAAATTAACCTTAAAAATCAAACCGTTAAAATCAAGGGGCCAGAGTGGAGTTGGAATTATCAAAATGATAAAACAGTACGATTCGTAGTTTGTTATACCGATGTTATTCTTCGATTAATAAATCAACGCCTCGACAACTGCTCCTGTTGTTCTAACGACATACATCCCTGTATTAGTCTGGCCCCTTGATTTTAATCGATTGATATTATTGACTTTATTTGACTTTCAATGCCTCTGGCCCCTTGATTAATGCCTCTGGCCCCTTGATTATTAAGACTTGGCTACACCCAATCGTTCAAGGTTGGCGGCCATATCTTCGGCTGAGCTTTTGGGCGTCACATCTTCGTCGATGTAGCTGATTTTACCGTCGACATTGATGTAAAACGTCACTCGTTTAGCAACGCCAAACAGGCTTAATATATCGTATTTTTTTGCGGTGGTTTTATCCGGGTCGCTCAGCAGCGGAATGTCGTCTTTGTGTTTTTTGGCAAAACCGCGGTTTTTGTCAATCGGATCAACGCTTGCCATAAAATAGGTCACGTCAAACTTTTTGATCAGATGGCCGTTGTCAGCCAACGATTTACACTCGATAGTACAACCTCGGGTGTAGGCCATTGGGAACCAGGCCACAACAACGGCTTGTTTGCCTCTAAAATCAGATAACTGGTAGGTCTTGCCATCGGTGGCTTCAAGGCTGAAGTCGGGAGCCATGTCGCCGACTTTTAAGTCGGTGGCCATAGCAGCAGTAGCAACGAGGGAAAATAGGATTAAACAAAGGCTTTGCAAGATTTTCATGGTTTTATCTTTGTGTTGTAAAGGTTGATTTAAAGGGCAAACCCGCAGGCCTACCCATTGACGGTTTACTTCTTGTCGCTCTGTAGGCCCACACTGTTCATCCAGTATTCAAAGTCCATCAAGTTACCCGGCAACACCACTTTGGTGCCTTTGGTGCTCAAACCCTTGAGCTGCTTGAGATACCGCTCGCCTAACTGCACGCGCAATGCATTTTGTCCACCCGGCGCGCTGATGGCTTTGGCCATTTTACTGATCGAATCGGCGGTGGCTTTAGCAATGGTTAAAATCTCTTCGGCCTTACCTTCGGCTTCGTTGATTTGACGCTGCATTTCACCTTCCGACCAGTTGATCATTTCTGCTTTTACACCCTCAGATCGGTTGATTTTACTCTGCTTGTCGCCTTCACTCTTGGCCAATAATGCGCGGCGATTACGCTCAGCATTGACTTGCATTTCCATGGCATTTTTCACCGTTTCTGGTGGTGTCAGGTTTTTGATTTCGTAGCGGTGCACCCTGATACCCCAAGTTTCGCCTGCTTTATCTAAAACCTCAACCACTTTTGCACTGATGACATCACGCTCTTCAAAGGTGCGGTCTAAATCAAGCGTACCAATCACCGATCGGGTAGTGGTTTGCGCCAACTGCATCGCAGCAAAACGGTAGTCGGTGATGCCATAGCTGGCCTTGACCGGGTCGACCACTGAAATGTAAATAACGCCATCCACTTCAATGTTAACTTCATCGCGTGAGAAACATTCTTGTGGCGGTACATCTATCGACTCTTCTTTCAAATCATGAATATAAGCCACTTTGTCGATGAAGGGGATCAAAGCATGAAAGCCCGGTTCTAAGGTGCCGTGGTATTTGCCAAGACGCTCGACGATATAGGCTTGCTTGGTGGCGACCAACCGGATGGATTGGAACAGTTTGATGATAAATATTAAGAATAAGATGCCCCAAATAACCATGGCAAACATTTCAAATGGATTGGCACCGAGTTGCTTGGCTACTTCGTTCATGATTTGGCTCCCTGTATGGTGCTGGTGACGTGATTCATACCTTCAAAAAATCCTTCAAGCTGTGCCATTTCTTTGGGCACCACCGAGACATCGGCATTGAGCATAATATCGCCAATTTGGTCGATAAATTGCTCCTTGAGCATCATATTCATCGCATCGGTGCCGCCGACATTGCCAATCGCCTCAGATATCAACATCATGCCCTGCGCTTTGGCATCGGCAATAATGGTGATCTCTAGGCCTTTACCTTTGGCTTCGTTGATTTTCTTAATCTTTTCACCTTCTGAAATGTTAATCGCTTCGGTTCTTTCTCCTTGCGACAGGTTAATTTTGGCTTCTTTCTCGGCAGTGGCCAAAGTGATCTCTGCCCGCTTGGTACGCTCAGCTTCCATTTGCTTTTCTAAGGTATGAATAACGTGCTGTGATGGCGTGATATTTTTGATTTCATAACGCAACACTTTGATGCCCCACGGGTTAGAGGCTACATCGATTTCTCTAACGATGGACTCGTTAAGCGAATCACGCTCTGAAAATGTTTGGCTCAAATTTAATTTACCAATCTCTGAACGCATGGTGGTTTGCGCCAGGTTAACCGCTGCCCGTCGGTAATCTTCAATGCCGTAACTGGCCTTTTGTCCGTCCATGACCTTGAGGTAAACCAGTCCATCGACTTCAATTTGAATATTGTCTTTAGAAATACAACTTTGCATTGGTACGTCTAGCACTTCCTCACGAGTATCATGGGCGTAGGCGACCCGGTCAAAAAATGGGATTAGAAAATGAAATCCCGGCTGCAACACCGCACGGAATTTGCCCAAACGTTCAATGACGTTGACCTCCCGCATTGGCACCACCAGCAGTAGTTTGTACAGTATAAACAGTATGATTAACAACGATATGGTTATGGTTATGAGCAGCATTTAATCCTTCCTCAGTATTATTTTATAAGTCTCGCGCGCGACCAAAGCCCAGCTTTGCACTGTGATCATTATACGTGGTCATGATATTAGTTGATTCTATTGGATATTACCCGGCCCCATAGGGCCATTGCTTGGTTTTTTTACGTTGGTACTGGTTTTCAGGTTAGTATTGGTTTTTAGGTCGCCAAAGAGGTGGTTTTTTCAACAACCATAGAGATGTTGTCGTGGCAAATGATGGTGACGGTTTCTCCCGGCTCGATAACGCTGCCATCGGCAAGGGCCATCCAGCTCGAATCTTGAAATTCAATGCGACCGGTTTTTTCGCCCGGACCGATGGTTTCAGTGACTTTGGCAGTTTTACCGTAAATCTCCATGTCTTCTTCGGTATTGGCTTTGCTGACATCACCACCGACTAACTTTTGAGTCACATTGCGAAAAGACAGCAACAATATAATAGATAAGATAAACCACAAGGTCATGGCGACCACCCAGCCGTTGATAAAACCCAGTTGCAGGGCGCCCGCGACAATCAAACAAGCACCACCCAAAAAGATGACGATGCCACCAGGAATAAACAGTTCAGCGGCCATCAGTATAACACCCACTAATACCCAAATTGATACAGGTCCTGCTAGATCAAACATAAATTCTCCTTGATTTTGCTAAATGGCAAAAGCACCAACCAACAGGAAAAATATACGCTTAATGACATAGTATGTCAAGCTTAGGTGCCCTTGAAGCGGCAGCAGTGATCGATATATGGATATACCTTATTAGGGTTGCCGGACAATAGCAAATATCACTTTTCAACTTTCCAGATCCACTGTTTGGTTAAATGTTGTGATTTGGACAGCGCACCACGGGCCCTGACATTTTCTATCAATTGCTTAACGGCAATCACTTTTTTTCTAAAACAAATGATGATTTGGGTTTCAGTTATGATCGACAGAGTAGAGCCGTTTTTTTCGACTTTCTTGTCATGGCTAATGCCACGATACATCGAGTAATTGATGTATTCTTCTGCTTGACCGCGAAAGCCCAAAATTGCAATTTTTCTGCCATTGATCTCTACTTTGGCATCACTTCTATCTGAGCCTAAACGGATAAGGCCCTGATTAAAGTCCCGTTCATCTCCTTCATAAAACTTGAGGTTATATTTTGAACAGGGTTTACTGGCGATTTTTTTAGGTTTGGTAGAGTCATTAAAACTACCAGTGGCAGGGTGCTCATCGACCGCTGACTGTTCGCTCTCGCCTTCACCAGAGCAACCGGTTAACACGCCAACCACAAGGGCGGACAACAGTGATTTTTTCAGCATAATTTTTAGCATATTTCCCAACAGTATTCTTAATATAGTCACATCTTCATGACCGCAATATTTTAGCCAAGTATGGTTGAAATCCGTCTAAATCGCCAACCTGTAACACCGACAGCATCTCCAATCCATCACATTCAGACGCAGTCAGGGTTTGTTCAGCTTTTGATAAACCGCCACGGCATTGGCATGTTGCCCTGTTTGACTGTACGCATTGGCCAAAACGTGAAGGTCGGCAACCGATGATGACTGTGCTTTACCCAGTGCTTTGCCTGCCAGCGAATAATCGCCACACCCTGACGCCAAATGACCAAGAGCACACAACAAGTGTGGGTTGTCTTCGTCTTCTTTGAGCTGACTTTGCAGATATTGATTCACCGGCAATGGTTGAGACAGCTTTAATGTGCGAAATAATGGCAAGTAGTCTTCAATTTGCCCTTTTTTCAAGGTTTTTAACAGCAGCGTTTCTGCTTGTTCTTGATGCCCATTGGCGGCCAGTACGGCCACATAAGCACTGATGGCGAAACTGTGTTGTTTAAGTTTACCTGGTAATTTTTTCCATTGTTGTTCAACGGCTTCAACTGACTGCGATTTGGCGGTTTGTTTGAGCGCATTCTCTACCACCATCGCAGCGAATTGCAGATAGTCATTGTCGTTATATAGCGAACGTTTTTCGATTTTGGCCAACATTGACAGCAATACAGCCCAATCTTCTCGAATACGCAAAATGCGCACATATAAGCTCATGATCACATCATCTTTGCTATTTTTGTCGTAAAGCGGTTTGATGAGTTCAAAAGCTTGGTCGACCTCGCCTTGCCTTGACAGCAACTCGGCCTTGAGTATGACACTGTCGTTGTCTGAGGCCTCTAACGTAGCCAAATAAGCCAGCACTTTGTCTTCGTCGCCCATAGCATCGGCAGCAATGGCACCAAACAAAGGTTTGGTTTCGAGCAAACCACTGTGCTTGCCCGACTCGCTGATCAACTTTTCGGCGCGTTGCCAATCTTTGAGCAAAAATGCGGTTAACCCCTGATGCAAGGCCAATTGAGCTTTGTGTTCGCCCTTGGCAAAAAAGTGCATTTTGGTGGCACTGCCAAAACCCCAGATTTTTTTAAATAGCCATAACAGTACCCGCTCGACAAACCACAACAACACCAGCATCGCCATCACGGTGACCAGGGTCGCTTCAACGTAGTACTTGCCGTAAGAAAACAGCACATAACCTTGCTCTTTAAAAACATAAGAGCCAGCAAAAACGGCAAAACAGCCCAGCAATACAGCTAAAATCAGTGGAATATACGGCCTCATGGGGTCTCTCCCTTCGCCTCAGCCTCTTTTTTAACAGGTAACGTTTTAACCGGCACTGCCTTCATAGATAAAGAGGCTGGTAAAGAAGCCGCTTTGCCTAGTCGTTCTTGAATAAGCCTCTCTAGTACTTTTTGACTGACAAACTGCTTCGGATAATCGGCCTTAAGCGGGTCTTTCAACAAGCTGCTCAGCGTCAAAGTGGCGGCCTGCACAGCGCTATCTGTTTGCTTAAACATCCCTAACCATTCAATCGCCCTAGACACAGTATCTCTAAAAACCACTTCATCTCGGCTCAGTATGGCCACTTGTGCCTGCAATAACGCCATTTTTAGATTGGCCCGTAAATACCACTGTTGCCTAGGCATTTTCAACGGTTGAATATCACCTTCTCCAATACCGTGATTGACATAAAATAGCTTAGAAGCCAAGTTATCCATTGAGTTCAAAAACGTGTCCAGCATTGTTGGCTCTGCTACTGATGTGTTTGCTGCTTTGTCTGTAGCAACAGCGGCTGTGACTGCCTCTTTTACTGGTCGGGGTTTGTCGGTGTAAATTTCAATCGTGTTAATCGTCAAAGTATCGATGTTTTTGATAAGACCTGACAGATTTAAGTGGATGTCGGTAACACGCGGATTAGGCAAGGCTCTTAACGCCGCAATATCCTGAGCAATGCTCGCACGTAGCGGATAAAGACTGGGATCGCTCAATTCCATCACCCTTAAATCGGCGGTGACCAACAAGCTTTGCGCTGTTTCAATATCATCTTCGAGCCACAACTTGCGCCCAGCAATTCGCACCAGATAACTGGCTTCAGCCAATGTCCAGTCGTTGGGTTGACGGCCAGAGACTTCACCAAGGCGAGCATCCATGGCGATGAGTCTTTGGGTAACGCCTTTTTCTGCTCGTTGCTGACGCGTTTGCATTTGGCTTTGCCCGCTGGCCAACTGGTCAGTGACTTGTTTTGTCAGTTGTTGTTCGAGCCGCTGTAATTGGGCGATCTGTTCGCCTTGCCATTGTTGTACTTTTTGCTGTTCGAGCGCCTGATTTTTTTGCCAAAACCAATAGGCACCGCCAATGAGCGTCAGTGAAATTAATGACAACAACAGCGCCAATCCGACAACTAACCCACCGCCTTTTTTGACCTTTTTAGGGGTTGATTCTTGTTGTTGAGGCGCTTGCTCAAAAGCAACATCTTCGATGGTTTTCTCGACAGGTTCGTCGCTTTTATTTGGCGTTTCGAGCTTTTCTACTTCGGCCATATCCTGCTCAATGGCCTCTAGCTCAGTGCCCGGTGAACCGTGCTGAGGTGTCTGATTATTTGACATATTGCTTCTCGATTATACCCGTGAGTTGCGCCAAAACCGCCTCGTTTGAGGCGCCTTTGGCATCATGTATTTGTTTGCGGTTAATACCCAATGCTCGTGCTTTTGCACCAATGCGTTCACTTGCGACAATCCAGCATCGGGAGGTTAACCAGTCTCGCGCCTTGTCAGGCAACTGTTCGAAAACAGTGGTTAATATCGCAACACTGGTGACCACAATACAATTTATCTGCGCCGATTGCCACTGGACAAACCACTTGTCTCCCAACCCCGTCACTGGCAGCCGTTGATAAAGCTGCCAATAATCAACCTGAGCCTGTCGTGATTGTAATGCTTGAGCCAATAATTCGCGACCACCAACACCGCGCACAATAACGATATTGCTGCCCTCAACCGCTGCCTTTTGCATTGATGGCAAAGCCAACAACCCTTCTGAGGTTTCAAGGTCTGGACAAATAACCGTTTTTGACGTCCACTGCCGCAGTTTGTCGGCTGTAGAACGCCCCACTGCAATCAAAGCCACGTTGCTGCTTTCTAATAATAATGGGGTTTTAAATCCATAAATAAAGTGATCTACCGCAAAACCGCTGACAAAAATGAGCATATCAATATTTTGCTCTTGCCAGCGCAGGGGCAAGTCTGCAACATCCGCTGTGGCAGTGATCTGGATTATCGGCTGATGGTGGACAGAATCGGCAACCGTTTCTAACATTGCCGACAAAGCTTCACCTTTACCTTTGGGTCTGGTTACCAGCACATGCATCAGCTTTGCGAATAAACCTCATCAAGAATCGCTTTGGCACCCTGTGCCAGCAGTTTTTTGGCCAGTTCTATACCTAACGCTTCAGCATTGGCGATGTTGCCAGAAACTTCATCGCGAAGAATCTGTTTACCATCGGTAGAACCGACCAAACCGCGCAACCAAATCTGCTCGCCATCAAGCACCGCATAAGCCCCAATGGGCACCTGACAACCGCCTTCGAGGTGACGATTCATCGCTCTTTCGGCAACCACTCTGTGACGAGTTGGTTGATGTTCTAAGGCATTAAGCAGACTTTTCACATGCTCATCATCTTCACGACATTCAATACCCACCGCGCCTTGACCGTTGGCTGGCAATGAGACTTCTGGCTCGATATATTCAGCAATGCGTTCAAGCATTTCAAGTCGAATCAGTCCGGCAGCGGCGAGAATAATGGCGTCATATTCGCCGTTGTCGAGCTTGGCCAGGCGGGTGTTGACGTTGCCGCGTAGGTCTTTTATTTGCAAGTCAGGACGCATTTCGCGTATTTGGCACTGACGGCGCAGGCTGGATGTACCAACCACTGAATTTGCGGGCAATTCGGCCAATGATTTGTAGTGGTTTGACACAAAAGCATCACGGGGGTCTTCTCGTTCGCAAATGGTGTGCAGTATCAGCCCTTGGGGAAAGCCCACCGGCACATCTTTCATCGAATGAACGGCGATATCGGCGCGGTCTTCGAGTATCGCATTTTCAAGCTCTTTAACAAACAATCCCTTGCCGCCAATTTTAGCCAGTGGCGTGTCCAAAATGCGATCACCTTTAGTCGACATCGGCACCAGTTCGACACAAATACCCGGATGTTTCTCTTCCAGTTTGGCTTTAACAAATTCGGCCTGCCATAAAGCCAGGGCGCTTTTACGGGTGGCGATGCGGATAGGTTTTGCTGACATGATAGTCCTTAGAGATAAATACTGTGGATGCTGCGCAATTGGGGTAGATAATAACAAAAGCAAAAGCTAGATCAAAGTCAAAAGCTAAACCAAGAGCTTCACCACGGACGAATACATGGATGTATTTAGGTAGAACAATGCAGGAGAAATTGCCGAGGCACGGAGGAAGATTAAAAACGTAAAAAGCAAAAAAAGGAGCAAGGAAAAATGGTGCGTCTGGTAGGATTCGAACCTACGACCAACGGCTTCGAAGGCCGTTGCTCTATCCAGCTGAGCTACAGACGCTAGATTTGCAGTATTTATACAAGTAAATGCGGGCGATGTACAACTTTTTTAGCAAAAAAAGCCCATCTATCGTTTGACTGCTTATTTATAATACAAACGACCAAGAACACAGGCCTTTTTTCATTCAACAACGATTAGGCCGCGGGATTAAAGACCTCTGCCAACATACAGCGCATACTGCCGCCACCGATGGTTTCGATGGTGGTGATGTCATTCGCGCAAATGGTCATGCGTGACTCGAAAAATGCCTGCTGTTGTTCGGTAAAGCCAGCCCAAGCTCGTTGCGACAATGCCAAAATTCGCTGACCCGAACGGCTATGTAATTCAAGAATGTTGCCGCAATAATGCTGTTCCATTTGGTCGAGGCTTATTTCAACCAGCGTTTTACCGCTGTTTTGCACTGTATCTACAAAACGTTGCCTGTCGCTTTGAACAATACTTGCAACACAAGCCACCACAAAGTCCTGACCGACACTCATCACAACATTGGTGTGATAAATCGGATGACCACTCGATGAACAAGTGCAATAACTCACCGGCTGATAACCTATTTGTTGGCAAAACTGGTTGAGCAAAGATTCGTGACAGCGTTCAGACAAAGCAGCATAAGCCAACTTTTTGGCATGATCGAAGACAATCGCGCCAGTTCCTTCCAATATTTGCTCGGCGTTTTCAACGCAAATGACATCAACAGCGCTGACCCCTTGTTGTTGCAGCAATGCTTTTACGGCATCAACACGGACTTCGCGGCGACGATTTTGAGTTTTCATCGGAAATAGATAAATGTTGCCTTTAACATCGGTGGCAAACCAGTTGTTGGGGAAGACCGCATCGGGCGTTTGCTGGGGTTTATCGGCTTTCTCGAGCACCATCACCTCAATATCCAGTGATTTTAGCTGTTCGACGGCGTTCGAAAACTCCGTCAGCGCACCTTCGCGAATTTGCTGTGCCGACAAATCCATGTGTTGTTGAAACTCGTTGTCTTCGCCAGTTTCGCTGTTAAAAGCAAAATCGACCGGCCGCACCATCATCACTTTATTTGCAAACATTAACCAAAACCTCAACGACTTGTTTGGTGGTTGTTGCCCATGCCATAGCTTGTGCATCGACTTCTTTTAGCGGGTGAATTATCGTCTCATCGTGCAAGGTGACATAGGGTTTGCCCAAAGCGGCGCAGTATCCAGCATCAAACGCGGCATTCCACTGTTTGTATTTGTCGCCGAAGCGAACAACAGCCACATCGCAGTTTTGGATCAGGGTTTTGGTTCTGATGGCATTGACCTTGGCCGATTTGTGATCGCGCCAAAATTGCTTGTCCTCTGCACCGAGGTGATCGCCCGCCGCATCACTGGCATCGTGATCAGTCACAGCCGAAGTAAATTCAATATCCAAACCTTGGGCTGCTGCCCCTTGCTTGATTTCATCTCGCCAAGTGGTGTGGATTTCGCCAGACAAATAAACAGTTAAACGCATAATGGTTTCCTTGAAACTTATTGAAAAGAACTAGAATTGAAGAACACTAGTGAAAAGCCACGTCATTAAACCACAAAGTCTGCCAGCGTTGAGCGCTTTCTGGTTTTGTTTGTCGCCTACGGCGGGGCAGGCCTTCGGCCTTTAAACTAGCAGCCAAACTGATTAGCCATTGGTCAGTTTCTTAATGGGTTTTCGGCCTTTCTTGCGCGACGATATCGGAAAAATCATTGTAATTTCAATACCCTGCTTAGCATCGCTGTTCATGGCGATGGTGCCACTAAGGGCCTGAGTGGCCAAATTATACACCAAATGCATGCCTAATCCCGATCCCCCTTCGCCTCTTTTGGTGGTGGCAAAAGGTTCAAAAATACGCTGTTTGATAGCCCCAGCCACACCGTTGCCATTGTCGAGATAAGTCATTTCACAATTATTACCGTTGAGCGCGATACGAATGGTCATTTCACCCGCTTCAATGCCATCAAACGCATGGATCAATGAGTTGTTGATGAGATTAATCAAAATCTGGCTGATGGCACCGGGTTTACTTTTTATGATGATCTCACGCGAGCACTGCACAATCACTTGGTGTTTGACTCTTTTAAGCGCTGGTTTGAGGGAGATCAGCACTTCATCAATTAACAGCGCAACTTCAAAGGTACGCCTTTCATCACTAGACTGGTCTACCGATACCTGTTTAAAACTACTGATAAGTTCTGCTGCACGAGCAAGATTTCGATAGATAATACCCAGCGTTTCATCTGCCTCACTAAGGTATTTTTGCAATCGGTTGGGGCTAAGTTTTTTATCTTCAAACACCTTTTTAAGCGCAACAAGTTTGTCTTGCATTAGGGTGGTTGCGGTGACCCCCAAACCAATCGGTGTATTGATTTCGTGTGAGATACCCGCTACCATTTTGCCCAGCGCCGCCATTTTTTCTTTTTCGACCAGCTGATCTTGATATTCCGCGGTTTTTTGCAGGGTTAGCGACAGTTCTTGGTTAGATTCTTTAAGCGCCATAGAACGCTCGTTAAGCTGTTGATGCGCACTCATTAAAGCATCTTTTTGGGCGCTGATCTCTTGGGTTCTTGAGGCGACCTCTCTCTCAAGCTGAGCTTTTTGTATCGCCATATTCACCAGTCGATAACGATTCCAGGCATACACTAGGCCTACCACAAAAACCACCACTAAAACCTTGATCCACCACCACGTCCACCACGGCGACTGGATAATAATCTGCACTGAGGCACTTTGCGGATTCCATTGGTTCGAATTGTTACTGCCCTTAACTTCAAAGGTGTATTTGCCCGGGTTCAAGCTGGTATAGATCACCGTGCGGTTATTGTCGGGTTCAGTCCAGTCTTGAACAAATCCATCGAGCCGGTGACGGTAAAGGTTTTTGCCCGGTGCCTGAAAATCCAGTGCGGCAAATTGCAAACGCAGGCTTTTAACCCGATAATCTAAAATTAACGGTTCGGCGCCATCAAAGCCATATCGTTCAATCCGTTGGTTATCAATCCAAACATCGGTGATCACCACCGTTGGCACATGGTTGTTGATTTCCACCTCAGTCGGCTGCACTTCGTGAAAACCGTTGTTGTTGCCAAAATACAATTTGTTGTCTGGGCCCATGGTGGCCGAACGCAGCAAAAATTCGTTACTGCTCAGGCTGTCTTTAACACTGAAATTGAAAAAATGCCCTTGAGCGCGTTTAAATTGAGATAACCCTTTGCTGGTGCTGATCCATAAATCGCCAAATTCATCTTCGACCAAGCCTTTAATATTGGCGTTGGCCAAACCTTCGGTTATGCCATAGTGGTTGAATTCGCCCGACAAGTCATCCAGCGCATCGAGTGACTTGGGCGTACCAAACCACATCACCATATCTTTGGTTTGGTATATCACATTGATGACATTATTGTTCAGTGAATCTGGGTCGCGACTGTTGCCGATATATTTAATAAATCGCTGATGGGCCTCGTCATAACGGTTAGCGCCGTCGCTGGAGCCAGCCCATATTCTGCCTAGCCGGTCTTGGTACAGCGCCAAGATACTGTTGCCGCTGATAGAATCCGGGTCATTAACATCATTTTTAAAACGCGTGACATTACCATCGGTATCATACCTGAGCAGTCCTTCGTGAGAGGTGCCAATCCACAAGTTGCCTTTGTCATCCATCAGCAGGTTGAGTATATGTTTGATGTCAACCCCCGCCAATATGGTCGATTGATTGGTAATTTTTTTGCGTTTTCGGTCTAAAGACAGTAATCCAAAAGGCCCACCAAACCACAAAGTCCCGTTAAAAGACTCGGCTATGGCGTTAATGCGAATGCTTGAAAAGTCTGGTCCGGGGTCAAAGCGACTAATGTTTTTTCTGTTCATGTCCATATGCAACAGGCCATCGCCAATACCCAGCCACAAGCCATTTTGTTTATCAGCATGGATGTAATGCACCATATTGATGGTATTGTCGACGCGGCCATTGTCATCGTACCGCTGGTAAAAAGAAAAACTGTTAGAAGTCAGGTTGATTTTGATTAGACCGGCATAACGGGTAGCTACCCACAAAATACCGGCATCATCAATTAATATGTCGCGTATATCATTGTGCGGAAACAGTTGATAATTGTTTTCGCTGGCCAGTGGGGTGAGTTGTTGTTTTTGCGTTTCGTAACGAAACAAACCTTTTTGACTGCCGACCCACACCCCGCCTTTGTTATCGGCAGTGATCTGGGTGATGGCCGCTGTGGCATCGTCACCAAACAATTCAATGGTGCCAAAAGTGTTTGTTTTGGTATTAAAATGGCCGAAGCCGACCTCAGTACCCATCCACAAATGATTGCCATCGGCCAAAAGACTGCGTACCAACACATGGTTGATTGAGGTCGGATCTTTGGGGTCGTGATTAAAGCGGGTGAATTGGCCCTGCAGGTTTTTATCAAATCGATTAATGCCATAACTGGTGGCCACCCAAATGATGCCGTCATCGGTTTGGGCGATGCTCCAAACCCGATCGTGGCTGAGACTAGTATGGTCATCTTCATCATGAGAGAAGTTTTTGAAGTTGCGGCTTTTACTCTGATACAACGCCAAACCACCGCCATTTGAACCAATCCAGATATCGCCATCACGGTCTTCGAATATCACCTGAACCAAGTCGCTACCGATAGAATTGGGGTCGTCACTGTGGTGACTAAAATGCTCTATCAGTTGCATGTTTTGATCGTATAATACCAGGCCTTCGCCCCAAGTTCCGAGCCATATTCGTTGCTGTGAATCGATGAATATATTGCTCGCACTGCTCACTACCAGCGAATGCCCAGGTTGGCCATTTTTAGTAAAAGTGCGAAATTGATAACCATCAAAACGGGCCAATGCGGTGGGCATACCCAACCACAAAAAACCGGCTTTGTCTTTGGCAAAGGAATAAACGGTGGTGTCGGGCAAACCGTCACCAGCGGAGATTCTTTCTACGGTAGCATAATAAGATTTGGCTTGGAGAGTTGAACCAAATAACAACAGTAAGCCTGCACCACACAGGCCTAAATATTTTATCCATTCAAACAATGACGCCGCCCTGATTTATTGACAATAATCATATAATTATAGTTCTTTTTTGGCCGTCTTTCCGGGTTTATTTTATGAAAGTTGATTACACAGGTTCCCGCTTTTGCTGCTGAACCTGCCAAAGGTGGTAGTATGCCCCTTCTTTGGCCAGTAGTTCAGTATGCGTGCCCTGCTCCACCACTTCGCCAGCTTCGAGTACCACGATTTTGTCGGCATCAACAATGGTCGACAGGCGATGAGCGATGACCAGACTGGTGTGGCTTTCTTCAATTTCTTTAAATGCCGATAAAATGGCACGCTCTGAATGGCTGTCCAATGACGAGGTAGCTTCGTCGAAGACCAAAATCGATGAGCGCTTTAATATGGTGCGCGCAATAGCGACCCTTTGTTTTTCACCGCCAGAAAGTTTGAGCCCACGTTCGCCCACGGTGGTTTCGTGGCCATCGGGTAAGCTACTGATAAAATCGGTCAAATGCGCCATTTCGATGGCTTCGGTCACTTCGTCATCATTGGCATCAGGTCTGCCGTAGCGAATATTTTCGAAAATGCTGGTATTAAACAAAACAGTATCTTGCGGCACGATGCCAATGGCTTGTCGCAGTGACGATTGGGTAACGTCATTAACCTTTTGATCATCCACTAGAATGTCGCCACCGGTCACTTCATAAAAACGAAACAGTAACTTGCCAAGCGTCGACTTGCCCGCGCCGCTGGGGCCAACCACCGCCACTTTTTGACCTGCACCGATGGTAAAACTGACGTTTTTAAGAATCGGTCGTTCGGGATGGTAATGAAAACTGACATTGTCAAAACAGATTTTTCCGGTGGGCACTTTGAGATCAACTGCGCCTTTGGCATCAATAATTTTGGTTTTAACAGCCAACAATTCAAACAGTCTTTCAATATTGGCCAACGAGCCTTTGATCTCTCGGTAGACAAAACCGAGAAAATTCAGCGGTAAAAAAATCTGCATCATAAAGGCATTAATCAAAACAAAATCACCGATGGTCATGGTCCCTTCGGTCACCCTAAGCGAAGCCAAGGACAGCATTGCGGTGATCGAAAGGGTGATAATAAGCGCCTGCCCGCTGTTGAGCGTTAACAGTGACAACCGGTTTTTGCGCTTGGCGACTTCGAGATTAATCAGTTCTTTGTCATAACGGTCTGCTTCGAATTTTTCGTTGTTGAAATATTTAACCGTTTCAAAGTTCAGCAGGCTGTCGATGGCCAGCGTATTGCTGGCAGAGTCGGCTTTATTGGCTTCTCGAACAAAGCGGGTGCGCCACTCGGTCGCCTTCACAGAAAAAGCAACGTAAACGACCACCGAAACAACCACAATCAGGGCAAATCCAATGCCGTAGTTATAAAACAATAAAGCCACCACCATGGTGATCTCAAGCAGAGTCGGCACAATGTTGAATATCATAAAGCGCATTAAAAAAGAAATGCCTACCGTGCCGCGTTCGATGTCGCGAGACAATCCGCCGGTTTTACGGTCAAGATGAAAGCCCAAATCGAGATTGTGCAGATGCCTGAACACATCCAATACAATGCGTCTTGAGATCCGCTCGGTCACCCGGCCAAACACGCTGTCACGTATTTCGCCAAACAAAACGTTGCTAAAACGTAAGAATCCATAGGCTACCAACAAACCGACCGGTACCACTAACACGGTTTGGGTTGTGCTCAACATTGGAGACAAATCGTCGACAATATATTTGAGAATAAAAGGTAAACAAACACTGGCGACTTTGGCCAAGATCATAAACCCCAGAGCTATGGCAACCCGGGTACGGAATTTGAGCAAATGAGGGATGAAAAGCTTGATGACCGACAGATTAAACCCGCCTTTGAGGTCGATATCCGATGAGTGACTTCGCATTGTTTTCCTTTGTTGTACTTTGTTATAGCGGTAGACCCATTTAGGATAGCTGTATTGGGTTTTTAAATCTACCGGGTGTGGTGAGAGCGCTGTCGCGCGGGCGTGCTACGCACTTAAGGTCAAAAGATCTCAACACGGAGTCACGGAGGCACGGAGAAAGAAAGAGAAAAGGTCAAAAGCCAAAAGCCAAAAGCCAAAAGCCAAAAGAAGAAATTATTGTTAAGTTAGATCAATTGTCATTGTTTTTTTTGCTTTTTCTTTACCTCTTTCTTTCTCCGTGGCTCCGTGCCTCCGTGTTAAAGCTTTTGACCGTCAGTGCGCAGCACGCCCGCGCGTCAGCGCCCAAAAAGCAAAAACCTAATCGGCCAACACAACCTCGCGGATAACATCGCGCATTTCATCAAACCATGGGTTGAAAGTCAGTCGGGCGTGGGCCTTGTCGGCCTCGCGGTAGCCGTAGGCCGAATACCAGACCTCTTTACGTTTCACGCAGCGAAAATAGGCTTCGGCTTGTTGGCCATTATTACAAATACGCTGGCTACCGTTAGTGCCGTAGTAACCATTTTTGCTGTCGAACAGCAGGCCCATATGCGAAAAGTTGCTGACTTTAAATTTGGGTACTTTGCCCGACAGTACGGTCACCCGCTCATCGGTTGAATGGGGTTTGTCACCAAACCAAATCAAGCGGCTTTTGGGATTAATCATCCGAGAGCTGAACAGTTCCAACGCCAAATTAACGTCCACGATGCTGTCGGCTTCACTGACGGCGATAAACACCGGTTTGTCATATTGCCGGCGCTTCAAACGGTGCATGATATCTGAGCTGGAGTGGTAAAACTGGGCAAAAGCGTTACTGGGAGCGGTTCGGTAACGCACATAATTGGTTTGTGATTTCATTGACGGGGTATACACCCAATCGCGAAAAAGTGATATAAACGGGGTTAATCTCACCATGTCGTTTTTAGCTTCGAAACCCGGAGAGAACAACAGCAAACCTTGAATATCAGGATCTTTTAAGGCATAAGAAGTCACCAGATTGGCACCTGTCGAAAAGCCACCCAAATACAATTCCTCTACTTCGCGTTTAAAGATTTGGGTTTGTTGTTCGACCAAGTCACGCCAGTGGTCAAAATCAGCATTGAGTAAATCGGCGGGTTTTGAACCATGCCCTTCAAGCAATACGGTTCTGACCTGAAAACCCATGCTGGCCAGCATCGGAGCGATATCAACAAAACTGTAGGGAGAATCGAGCAGGCCATGCACCAACAATATGCCCCTGCTTTTAGCCAATTTAACTGTCGGCATCAACTCATAAGGCGAGTTGGCTTTGATTTCGGCGCCGGTGTCTTTGGATAAAAAAGCCCGATTGTTCATTAACCATACCCGAGTGCCATGAACGTATTCGTTGAAAGATTGCTGACCAATGGGCAAGGTGGTATTTGACGCTTGATAAATGGGTTCATTCGGTACGTTAGAACAGGCGGTGATGATGAATATCGAGAAAATGATGATTGCTTTGTGTAACACTTGAGGACCTTTTTCTTTGCTTGTTGTTTCGCATTATACACTTTTATTGCGCTACGCGGGGATCGCGCTTCGCACTCTAAAGTCAAAAGCTTTGCCACGGAGGCACGGAGTCGCGGAGGAAAAGAAAGAGAAAAGATTAAAAGACAAAAAACAAAAAACAAAAAACAAAAAAAGAAGGGTGAAGTTTAGTGGCATCAAAAACCTTCGTATTTTCCCTTTTCTTTTGCCCTTACTTTTCCTCTTTCTTGACTCCGCCCCTCCGTGCCTCCGTGGCAAAGCTTTTGACCTTAAAGCCGCAGGCTGACCGTGCGCAGCACGCCCGCGCGACAGCGCCCCAAGAAGAACCCATCACCCAGCACTCAACCCCAGTTTATCCCCCATGTCAGCTGCACAAACGGGTCGACCAAACAAGTACCCTTGCGCCAGGTCGCAATGCTCAGCAATCAAAAACTGGGCTTGCTCCTGGGTTTCGACCCCTTCGGCAATGACCTGCAATCCTAGGCTTTTGCCAAGGCCTATCACCGCTTGGGCGATGGCTGAGTCGTCTTGATTGAGTGGCACATTGTGAATAAACGACTGGTCGATTTTCAGTTTACTGATCGGCAGTTTTCTCAAGTTCGCCACTGACGAATATCCGGTGCCAAAATCATCTATCACCAATCGAATGCCTATATCGTTGAATTGACCAAGCACGTTTCTTGCCTGTTCTGGGTTGCCCATAAAGCAGCCTTCAATTACTTCAAGCTCAAGCCAATTGGGGCTGCAATCGGTTTTTTCGAGAATGTGAACCAAATTGTCATAAAAATCATGGTGTAACAAATCTGAGCCAGCCAAGTTAACCGCAATACGAATGTCTCCAAGCCCTTGTTTTTTCCACTGTGCCATTTGCCTACAGGCGGTTTCGAGCACCCATTCGTCTATCGACTGAATGAGGCCGACGTCTTCGGCCAGTTTGATGAATTTGCCAGGTAATAAGGTGCCCATCTGCGGGTGATCCCAGCGCACATACGCCTCAACGCCACTGATGTGTCTATCGCCCAACGTCAGCTGAGTCTGATAAAAGACACAAAACTCGTTATTAACCAATGCATTGCGCAACTGACTTTCCATCAGTGCACGCTCAAACGCTAGGCCCGTGATGTCTTCAGTATAAAATTGAAATGAGTCGCGGCAATCTTGTTTAACCCGATACATCGCGGTATCAGCACATTTAATCAGTGCTTCGGCGGTTGTGCCGTTATCTGGGTAGAGAGCAATGCCGATACTGACAGATAGGTATAAATCGTGCCCATCGACGGTGATCACTTTTTGCATCGCCACGTTGATTTTATGCGCGATTAGCGCGGCTGATTGGGGCTGGCGAATCGACTCCAATATTGCAGTAAATTCATCGCCCCCCCGGCGGGCAATAGTATCCACCTCTCTGACGCAGGCGCTCAATCTTGTCGCCGCCTTTTGCAGTACTTTGTCACCTACATCATGACCCAAGGTGTCATTGGTTTGTTTGAAGTGGTCAAGGTCGATAAAAAACAGCGCCAAACCTTCTTTGGTTCTTTTGGCCTTATTGATGGATTGTTCGAGACGGTCTAAAAACAATACCCGGTTGGGCAGATTGGTTAACGAATCATAGTGCGCCTCATGCTCGAAGGTGTTTTTTTGGCGCCGCAACTCTTCTTGTATTTCCATATAGGCAGTGATGTTACTGCTGACGCCCACCACCCCTTCAATTTCGCCATTTTGGTTGTAATAAGGCGATTTAATGGTTTCGAGCAGAACTTTTTTGCCATCAGGGTAGCTCACCCATTCTTCGTTTTCACGGGGCTTGCCACTTTCAAGCACTTTTTTGTCATTGCTATGAAACAGCTTGACCCGTTTTTCATCAAAAAACGATTCATCTGTCAGGCCGACAATTTCCTGCTCACTGAGGTTAATGTATCGCTCAAAGGCTTTGTTGCACCCCAGATAACAGCTGTTTTTATCTTTGAAAAAAATCAGGTCTGGGCTGGCATCAATCACCGAGCGCAGCAACGAAGCCTGATCCCGCACCGCCTGTTGTGCCTGCTTCTTCGAGCTGATGTCCTGCGCGATGGCCACAAATTGTGGTGTATCGCTACTTTGCAGTAACTCCAGATGAATTTCTACCGGATAAGTCGTACCGTCTTTACGCAAATGAGAGGCTTCGAATACCACCAGCGATTCGCTGCCGTCCATCACTGGCGACATCATTTCAATGATCTGAATCTTGGGGATCACCGGGCACAGCTCAAATGGCGTCATTTGGGTGATCTCCCGCTGGCTATAACCCAGATTTCGACAGGCCCCCTCGCTGACAAACGAGAAGCGGTAACTGTCTTGTTCAAACAGATAAATTTCGTTTACACTCAAATTGATCAATGAATAAACTTTTTCGAGCTGGCTTTGGGTTTCGATATGTTGGGTGACATCATGCACAGTACCAATCATTCGAATCGCAAAACCTTGGGCATTGAGCAGGGTTTTACCCCGAGTTTCGACATATTTAATCCGCCCGTCAGCCAAAAATAGCCGGTGTGAGTGTTCAAATACTTGGTTGCTTTTAATCGCCTGAACAATATGATTAACCAGCAGTTTGCGGTCTTGCGCTTCAACATATTGGATATAACTTTCGATACCTGGAGCAACCTTACCGGGTTCGATGTTGATGATCCGGTAAAATGCCGGGGACCAGCGCACCTCATCAGTCTCCATATTCCAGTCCCAAGTGCCCATGTTGGCAATGTTTTCAGCTTCATCGAGCAATATTGATTTGCGCTTGTATCCAGACAGGGCGTAATGCAATTGTGAAATATCGTGGGCAATGCTTTCAACACCGATCAGTTCATTTTTATCGTTGTACAACCCAACCATGGTGATCTCAAGCCGGTGAACGGCACCATTTTGATGAGAGACTTCCATTTCGAAAGGGGGTTGGCGCTTGCCTGCCAAACTCAGCGTGATTTTATCGAGAATTTGGGCGTTGATGGGACTGTCAGTCAGGTACTCAAAAAAGTGCTCAAGGCAGTTTTGAGGTGAATAACCCAGTACGGTTTCGACACTGTCACTGAAAAAGCTCAGCTGCTGATCTGGCGTATGGCGATAGTAAAAATAGTGATCTTTTGGATCGGGGAAAAATGGCACTTGTGACGGGGCCAGATTCTTGTCGGAAAACTTAGTGTGTAACCGTTCTTTTTTACTCACTTTTCGGATCACGCCCTTATCTTATGCCCCGTCTTATAACCGGGGCTAGCCCACTTGTTGCCTTACTTATTATGTAATAGCCCACCGAGGGGGTTTGCGCAATAGTCGCGCAAGCTAGAAACGTCGGTAATAAGTTCACGTTCCGTTACATAAGCGTTTAATTTTTATACATAATAATTGACAGATCAGTGCAGCTCCTTATAATACGCGTTCAGTTATTTATCAGCATTAGGCGACAATAAACGCAACATAAGAGGTTGATCACGATGTTTAACAAACTCACTGCGTTTCTATTGATAATGATTAGCCATGGTGCTGTTGCCCAGCATACGGTGATCTTCATTCCCGGTTTATATGGCTCGCAATTACAAGAAGCCGACAGTGGCGATATACGCTGGGCCGATGCTGGCAGTATCGTCTTTA
>JABSOG010000369.1 GCA_013216025.1 Algicola sp.
CAGCAATGGTTTCGAGCAGGGGGAGATTGGCCGGGTCTTGTCTCATCAAAGCAATGGTGGCGGTCACCGGATTGCGTTCTGGTTCGGTAAAGATGGCATCGAGTGTGACCACCACAGCACCAGCATCGGCTAGTTTTTCGATCATTTTGGCCACTTTAACCCGGCTCCAAGGCCAGCGACCTTCTTTTTCAAGGCTTTTTTCATCAATATCGATGATGATGATGGTGGTTTCAGATTCCCTTATAGGGGTAAATTGGAGCCGGGCATTGAGCCTTACATCATAAATCAAGCCGTTGATACGCTGCATAATCGCGGTTTCTGAAGCGAAATATTCTATCATCATGATCAGCATCGTAACGGTAAAACCGAGCAGGATGGATCTTCGATGTTTTTTCAAATAGGCCATGAACATATTACACGCTCAGCGTCAGCCCTTCCTGGGCTGCTGTTACGGTAAATGGCAGTTGCATACTGCTTAGCTGTTCAATGGTCGCGTCAATTTCATCGTCCGTACGCTCCGGATCGTGACTGTATGTGACCAACCGTTTCACTTTGGCCGCTTTGGCCAAATCAACTGCTTCTTTGGCCAGAGAATGGCCCCATCCACTTTTTAATGGCATGTCTGAGGGCATAAACTGGGCATCGTGAATGAGCAGGTCAACCCCTTGTAATATTTGGGTCCATTGCGCAACGGTGGTTTTTACTTTACCCGGGGTGTTGAGTTCGTTGTCGGTAACATAAGCCAAGGTTGTTCCGTCACATTCAATCAGGTAAGCGTTGCCGCCACCGGGATGGTTGATGTTGTAGCGGGTGATGTTAAAACCGTTGACCTTGAACTGTTTCTGATGATTAGTGATAAGTTCGATTTGGGCTTGCAAATGACGGTGATGAACCGGGAAAAAACTTTTGCTCATTTGCTCTAAAATAGCGTCATCATGGTTTAGGTCGGTATGACCCGAATAGATATGTAATGCATGTTCGCGCAGATAGGCAGGAATAAAAAATGGAAATCCTTGGATGTGGTCCCAATGATTGTGGCTCAGCAAAATATAGATATCCTGCTCTTTGTGTTTGATATCATTGCCCAGCTTACGCAAGCCGGTGCCTGCATCAAGGATCAGTTTTTTTCCATCAGCGGCTGTGACCAGCACACAGGCGGTATTGCCACCGTATTTCACTGTGTCTTTTCCCGGAGAAGGGCAAGAACCCCTGACACCGTAAAACGTGATCTTCATGTTATTATTTTTTCCTTATGGGCTGTTTATCGTCCTGAAACTCACATCCATGTGAGGTTCCAGGAAACCGCTACGTTCAAGCAAGTGGAACTACGCTCACTTTTCAACAAGTTGAAAAGGCGGCACATCCGTGTGTCGCGTAGCCAGTGCCCAACATGACCTATTTTGGTATGGGCACTGGCTACGTTAAGGCTCTACCAATTTGTACTTCTGGATAAAAAAGAAGTCTGTGGGGAACAAATTAAGGTTGTCTGCCCCGGCGATGACCACTGAACCATCAGGGCGAACGTTGATAACTGTCGCCATTTCTGTCGCGCCGTAATTTATCAGTATTGCGCCAGCGCTGCCATTAAATTGTGCATCTTTGACGCCTGTTGGGGTCACTCTGGCAATAAAGACATCATCATTGGCGCCGTTACTGTTAAATCCGGTGATCAGGATGTTTTCTGATGAGTCTAATGCTAATCCTAATATTTTTGAGCCGCCACTGCCATAGTTATGTGAAACAATACCGTCAGTGTCAAAGCTAGTATCAACTGTGCCATTGCTGTTGACTTGCACTAAGGTGTTGACTGGTTGGCTGTCTGTGGTATATCCCCCAGCCACAATTCGGCCATCAGATTTGATTTTGACTTTTCTCAGGGTATCGACATTAACGCTGGCCAGTGGGTCTAAATCAATCGACATAAATCCGCTGCCGCTGCCAAACGTTGCGGTATCCATGGTGCCGTCATTGAGTATTTTGACTATCAAACCATTATTGCCATGTTTGCCGACGCCAATCAAGGCACCACCGGTCAATTGGGCGATGTCCAAAATTTCTTCATTCTGACTCAGGTCTATATTGACCGTGCCGTCAGCAGCAAACGTCGTGTCGGCACTACCGGTTAGGTCCATTCTCATCAAGAATAGGTCTTTATTACTGACATCGGTATTGGTACCGCCAATCACTATTTTACCGTTCGAATCCAATGTTACGGCATTAAAGACAAGTGTAGTGGCACCGGTGTGGGTTTTAATGCCGTTGGTGGCAAAGGTGGCGTCCGGTGCACCGGTGTTTGTGAGCATCACCACCAAACCTTTGCTGTCTTGACGACCAGCAATCACCAGCCTGCCATCGCTCAGTTCGATAATGTCTTTGCCTTCAAAGATTGTGGATGATCCCATGAGCGTATAATAACCGTTACTGCCAAAGGTTTCGTCGATCACCCCGGCTGCATTGAAGCGAGCAACAATCAGGTTGTTACCCGAACTGCCCACGGCAACGAACTTGCCGGCATTGGGTGAGGCGGTCAATTCAATCATCTCATTGAGTACATCGGTGCTGAAGGTCGGGTCAATTGTGTTGAGCCCATCCCCACCGAACGAGGTATCGAGTACGCCGGCTGCGGTATATCGTGCAACGGCGACATCGGCGTAGACAAACCGAGTGGTCCTAGTCACCAGCATCGGCCGGTTACTCGAATCTACGACCAGCGCATCGGCATTGTTTGGACTGTTGTTTACGTCTAGCTCAACTGTGCCGGTACTGTTGGTGCCAAAGCTGTTGATCGGGTTACCTACACTGTCGGTTTTGTAAATAACCGCATTAAAGCCAGTGATCCCTTTGTTGACACCAAAGTAGAGGTTACCACTGCTGTCTGTGGCGATTTTTTTGGCGGCTGAACTGTTACTGCCAGCACCTGCATCGTTGTCGATGTCCAACACGATCCTGCCGCCGCCAGCAAAACCAGTGTCCAGACTACCACTGGAGTTTATTTTCATCATGGCCATGTCTTTTTGTGAACTGGCGTTGACGGTTGACCCTGCCACAACCACTGCATCCAAGCTGGTGATGATGGAATCCCAAGCGATATCGGCACTGGACGTGCCCATGTCGACAACTAATTTACCGACAGTGCCATAAGTGGTGTCTAACCCAAAGGTGGGGTCAATGTTGAATCTGGCCGCAGCAAAATCACTGCCAAAAGCACCGTTGGTGGCACTGCCGGTTAATACGGCTTTGCCGTCGCTTTGTATCACAATTGAAGAGGCTGCGTCGGTACCCCCGGCAAAATCGAGACTCAAATCTACATGCGAGAAACCGTTGCTGGTGAATTTGATGATCTTGAAATCACTGCCATCGGTGCCCGACAATAGAATATTGCCAATGGCGTCAATTTTCATGTCGGTGACGATAATAGCTCCGGCTTCGCTGTCGACGTGAAAACCCTGACTGTTAAAGCTGGTATCCAATACGCCATCGGCGCTGTATCTGGCTGCAAAGGCATAGGAAGTGATGTTAAAAAAATGGTTGCCTGCGACCACTATTTTGCCTGAGCTGTCTATCGCCACCGCAACTGCGTCTTCTGACCAGCTGGTGTCATTGAAGAAGTCTGTATTGGTCACTCCCTGAGTGCCAAATGTGCGGTCAATGGTGCCATCGGTATTAAAGCGGGTAAGCGTGATGACCTTGTTGGTTATGCCGCTACTGCCTGCAACAATCAGTTTACCCGATTGTAATAGCGCGGCTTTGGGTAGATCGGCGCTTCTGCTGGCAAAGGCGTTGGACCCTGCAGTGCCTGAACTGCCAAAGCTGGTATCTAGGGTTGGCGTAGTGTTTTCGGCAACATTGGTGACATCAATGGTGGCAGTGGCGGAATGATTGAGTGATGGGGTGCCGTCATCGGTGACTTTGATGGTCAACAAGTATTGAGTGGTGCTTTCAAAGTTCAAGAACGAATTGTTGGCTACGCTAATCTCGCCGCTGCTGCTGTTTATGGCAAATACACTGTCGGTATTACCGTTTGAGATGAGGTAAGACAAGGCATCACCGCCGTCAATATCTGCACCCGTCATGGTCATCACTGGTGTGCTGTTGGCTGAGTTCTCTGCGATGCTGCCAGTTTGGTCGCTCATTGTCGGTGCATCGTTGGCTGGGGTAACACTTAAGGTAACTGTTGATGAAGCTGTGCCGGAGCGGCCATCGTCTATCGAGTAGTTGATGGTATCTGCGCCGTTGTAGTTGGCGTTGGGCACATAATCTAAGGTTTGGTCTGATTTTATGGTGACCGCGCCATTGCTGGCTGTGGCGTTAGTGACTGTGAGGATATCTGAGTCGACATCGGTGTCGTTACTGAGCACATTGATGTTGAGTAGGGTGTCTTCAATCGCCGTAGCGGTATCGGGGTTAGCCACAGGATTGTTGTTGGGGGCTGCCGTGACAGTCACGGTGACCGTTGAAGAGGCAGTACCGCCATTGCCATCATCAACATCGTAATTGATGGTGTCCGCCGGTAAATCCGTTGTTGGGGGTGTAATCGATGCTGGTGCCCGCACTGACGACGGCTGTTGTGCCATTCACCGCATTGGCTGCGGTGATTGTCAGTGTATCACCCTCGGGATCGAGATCATTGCTCAACACCAAAATGTTGACTTGGGTATTGATTGAGGTAGAGGCGGTGTCGGCTACCGGTTTGGGATTATCGTTGACTGGGGTGACAGTCACCACCGCAGCAGCTGAGGCGGTGCCGCCTTGTCCGTCAGATATGGTGTAACTGATGGTTACAGTACCGTTGAAGTCGATATTGGCTAACACCTCAAGACTTTGGTCGCTTTGTACACTGACGGTGCCATTGGTGGTCGTGACTGCGGTGACCGTCAGCGTATCGCCATCGGCATCGGTATCGTTGGCCAGCACATCGACAATAATCCGGGCATCTTCATTGCCGGTGGTGGCATCATTGACGGCTACCGGAACATCATTGACAGACGTTACGGTGACTGTGACGATGCCTATCGAACTCCCTGCAATGCCATCGTCTAAGGTGTAGCTGATGGTGTCAGTGCCATGGAAGTTACTGTTGGGAATATAGCTGATGGTGAAGTCGGATTTGACCGACGTGCTGCCGTTAATAGCTGTTGCCGCTGTGACGGTTAAGGGGTCGCCCTCAGGATCTGAATCATTGGTTAATACGGTGATATTGACTGAGGTATCTTCAGCAGTGCTGGCAGCGTCTGCAACGGCTATCGGCAAGTCATTGACTGGCGTGATTGTAACGGTGACAGTGGACGACGATTGACCAGTGTTGCCGTCATCAACAGTGTAGTTGATGGTGTCAGTGCCGTTAAAGTTGCTGTTGGGGGTGTAATCCAGCGTATTATCCAAGGCTATGATGACTGTGCCGTTACTGGCGGTTGCTGTTTTAACAATTAGAGCATCACCATCAATATCGGTATCGTTGCCCAATACCGTGATATTGATTGGGGTATCTTCGGCCGTTGTTGAGGTGTCGGCGTTGGCGATAGGGAGGTCGTTGACCGACCTGACTGTGATTGTGACAGTCGTGGCGTTGCTGGCTCCATTGCCGTCTTCGATAGAGTAATTGACGGTGTCGGTGCCGTTAAAGTTAAGTTTGGGTATGTAAGTCAGGGTTTTGTCGGTATTGATGGCCAGTGTGCCACTGGGGCCACCACTGTTCGTGCTGCTGGCTAAGGTCGCTGAGGTGATGGTCAGGGTATCGCCATCGGCATCGGTATCGTTGGTCAGTACTGCAATAATGACGCTGGTATCTTCATCAAGCGTCGCGCTGTCGGCGTTAGCTACCGGAATGTCGTTGAGATTGTTCACCACCACAGTCAAAGTGCCCGATGCACTGCTGCCTGCACCATCGCTGATCACATAAATAACGTTGTCGGTGCCGTGAAAATTGGCGTTAGGGGTGTAGGTCAAATTACTGCTATTGATGGTGACATTACCAGATGAGGCATTGGCTGAGGTGATGGTCAGCGGATCGTTATCGACATCAAAGTCGTTGGCCAGAACGTTGACGGTGACGGGCACATCCTCATCGGTATTAGCACTGTCATTGGTGGCTACCGGTACATCGTTGACGGGTGAAATGTCAATGTTGATAAAGGCAAAGTCAGTGCCGCCTTTATTGTCGCTGATGGAGTAGGTGATGATATCTGCGCCAAAGTAGTTGGGATTGGGTGCATATATCAGGCTTTGTCCGGCAACCAGCGCCACCGAGCCGTTGTTGCTGTTCGCCAAGATTATCACCAAAGCATCACCGTCAACGTCAAAGTCGTTGGCTAGTGGATCAAGGTTGGCGGTAGAATCTTCTTGCATAGCAACGTTATCCGATACGGCGGTGGGGTTGTCATTGACCCCAGTGACGGCCACCGAAACTGTCGCCGAGGCAGACCCACCTTGACCATCTTCTACGGTATAGCTGATGATGTCTGCACCAAAGAAATTGGTATTAGGGGTGTATTGCAAAGTTTGATCGTTGTTGACTGATACATTGGCGTTATTGGCCGTGGCTGCGCTGATGGTCAGCGGATCATTGTCTATGTCGCTGTCATTGCTTAATACGTTGATAGTCACGGCTGTATCTTCAGTCGTTGTGGCCGAATCATTTGCAGCGACGGGTAAATCGTTGACGTTATTGATTGTCACTGCAACGGTGGCTGAAGCGCTGCCGCCATTGTTGTCGCTGATGCTGTAGCTGACGGTGTCGCTGCCGTTAAAGTTGGGGTTTGGCGTGTAACCTACTGTATTGTCAGTGTTAACCACAGCTGTACCGTTGTTCGCCGTGGCGGTGAGCAAGGTCAGCTGATCGCCATCGATATCAACATCATTGCTCAAAACTGCAATATTGACCGCAGTATCTTCATCGGTTGTGACGTTGTCATTGACTGCTGTGGGTTGGTCATTAACAGCGCTAACGCTCACCAACACGGTTGATGATGCACTGCCGCCATCATTGTCGCTAATGGCGTAATTAATGGTATCGGTACCGTTGAAATTTTCTTTGGGTTGGTAGTCTAGGGTATTGTTTGAGGTGAGGGTAACGATGCCGTTATCTGCTGTGGCTGAGATTAGCGACAAGTTGGCGCTGTCAATATCTGTGTCGTTGGATAATACATTGATATTGACTACGGTATCTTCGCTGGTGCTAGTTGTGTCGGCGTTGGCGATCGGGTCATCGTTAACCGCAATCACGCTTACCTCAACTGTTGCTGAGGCGGTGGCATCGTTATTGTCGGTGATGGTATAGCTGATGGTGTCTGAGCCGTTGAAATTAGCGTTGGGGTCATAGTTGAGCGAATTGTCGCTATTGACTGACACATTGCCGTTAAGTGCGATTGCCGAGAGTGTTGCCAAGCTGTCACCATCAACATCTGAATCATTGGTTAAAACGTTGATTGTCACCTGAGTATCTTCGTGGGTGCTGGTGGCATCATTGAGGGCTACCGGGGCATCATTTACCGACACTATGGTGAGTGCAACGGTGCCAGAAGCCGTGCCGCCATTATTGTCATCAACCACGTAGTTAATAACATCAGTGCCGTTGAAATTGGTATTGGGTTGATAGGTCAGGGTTTGGTCGCTGCCTATAGAGACGGCGCCATTGGTCGCTGTCGCTGAGGTGACGTTAAGTGTATTCAGGTTTGTATCGATATCGCTATCATTTGCCAATACGTTGATGTTGACGCTGGTGTCTTCATTGGTGGTTG
>JABSOG010000370.1 GCA_013216025.1 Algicola sp.
TAGCAAACGGTTGTAGTGCAAGGGAGTGGGTTTGTCGCCACCGTCTAACGTTAATCCTTTGCTGTTAAGAAACGAACGAAGGTTGGTGAGCTTTTTCTGCTGTGGTCCCTCATGCACCCGATACAACGCCGGTAACTTGAGTTTTTCTAGAAAACGAGCAGTGGCCACATTGGCACACAACATACATTCTTCAATTAATTTGTGGGCTTGATTGCGTACAACCGGGTTTATTTGGGAAATTTTACGTTGATCATCGTATTGAAAGGTGACTTCGGTGGTATCGAAATCAATTGAGCCTCGATGGGTTCTGGCCTTTTGCAATACGTTGTACAGTTGTTGCAACTCTTTGATATGCGGCCTAACGGCGTTGGGCACTTGCTCATCGCTTACTGACTCTGGTGCGATTAATACACTGTTGACAATATTGTAGGTTAACCGGGCATGTGAATGCATCACCGCTTCACTGAATTGATAGCCGGTCATTTTACCGGCTTTGTTTATGGTCATTTCACAAACCATCACTAGTCGGTCAACATGCGGGTTTAACGAACACAATCCGTTTGACAGGGTTTCTGGCAGCATGGGGATTACATGGCCGGGAAAGTAGACCGAAGTGCCGCGTTTTTGCGCTTCTTGATCGAGCGGGCTGTCGGGCAATACGTAGTGAGATACGTCGGCAATGGCAACAAACAGTTGCCATCCGCCAGATTTGTTCTTTTCACAATAAACCGCATCGTCAAAATCTCGGGCGTCTGCGCCGTCGATGGTCACAAAGGGCTTTTTGGTCATATCAACCCGGTGTAACTTGTCGGCGTCTATGACGGTGTTGCCCATCTGTTTGGCAGCTTCTATCGTTTCGGTAGGCCAATTGTGTGGAATATTGTGATTGCGCAGGGTGACGTCGATTTTTAACCCAGGACCTGACGATTCGCCAAGTACTTCAAGCACTTGGGCAAGCGCAGGATTGTTTTTGTTTGGATAGCGGGTGATCTTCACTGACACATATTCGCCTTCTTTGGCGCCTTTTAAGTCAGATTTGTTAATATCGATGTCATTGCTGATGCGGCTGTTTTCGGGCTGTAGATAATATTGGGTGTTGTCGAGGCCGATTTGGCCAACCAGTTCAGTGATATTGTGTTCGAGTACTTTAATAATTGAGACTTCTTGGCGACCACGACGATCAACGCCAGTCACTCGTGCCTGCACTCTATCACCGTCTAATACTTTGCGCATTTGGTTGTTATGCAGGTATAAATCGTCACGATCGTCATCAAAGACAAAAAAACCAAAGCCATCGCGGTGGCCGATAACCCGACCTTCTATTAAGTCTTCTGGACTCAATACGCTATAACCCTCACGTGGGTTAAACAGGAGTTGCCCGTCACGTTCCATAGCCCGTAAGCGGCGTCTTAACCCTTCGAGCTGATCTTCGTCAGACAATTCTAATGCCTGCGCTATTTGCTGTCGATTGAGTGTTTTTTTGCTTTTTTCAAGCAGATTGATAATGAAATCCCGGTTCGGGATGGGGTTACTGTATTTTTCTATGTCCGAGGCACTGATTGCCTGGGTTGAGGTTGAGCTCATAAATTTTTCTCATATAAGCAGCTTGTCAAGGTGCTGTTTGTTGATTTAATTGTAAATAGGTTTTTAATTGATTATTGTAGCGAAAAATAAGACTGGAATTTAAACTGAGGGTCGATATAACGAAGACAGAGAGGATAAAAAAGAGACTTTTTCCTAAGCGGGGGCACTATACAGCAAGTTGCAGTGTTTTGTCAATGGTGCGTTAGAACCCATACGGGGGTTACTCTGCTTCATCATTAGGGTTGTAATACTCTGGCGCAGGCTCTTTTATAGACTTTGAGTTCATGTCTGCGATACGCATGGCCATGCCGTTGATGATTTGGTCTTTGAGCTTTTCTCTGACACTGGCCGGAAACCGCTTC
Source organism: Algicola sp. (assembly GCA_013216025.1). Taxonomy (GTDB): domain Bacteria; phylum Pseudomonadota; class Gammaproteobacteria; order Enterobacterales; family Alteromonadaceae; genus JABSOG01. Next base: position 1,947 of record JABSOG010000370.1, read on the forward strand.
AAATCGGTTTGATCCATTCTGATCACAAAGGTTTCCATGTCAGCCACAACGCTCGCGGTACGGGGTCTACTGGCGATAAAAGCCCCTTCGCCAATGAAATAACCCGCTTCTACCTTGGCGACAGCATCTTGGCCCTCGTTGATATAAACCGTGGCAGAACCGGCTAAAATGATGAAAAAGTCATTTTTTTCGCAACCTTCTTTAATGATCTCTTCACCTTCAGTACATTGCAAAAAGTTCATTGAGTGGGCAAAAAAAGCGGCACGTTCATTGGGCGAGAAAAGCTTAAAAAAGGGCACTCGATTGAGAATTTGCAGCAGTTTAAAATCGCTGATTTTAATTCGTTTCATAAATTACAACTGTGCAAAGTGATTAGATTTACACACTACAGTAAAACCAAGGGGGGATCTACAAAGGTGTCATCGTGGTTGGCCCCTGCGACTCATCCCCCTTCAAAGATTTGATACTTATAATGGACACAGCACTCGAACTCGGAAATAACTAACCTGTAACATTAATTTACAATTTAGTAACATTTGTAGCAAACATTCCTGTCACCCATTAAGTACAATCCAGATCCTAATCTAAAAATAACCCTAGAAAACAGGAATAAACATGAATAAGTGGCTTTCACTAACGATACTCAGTTTATCGTTAAGCAGTGCGAATGCATTTGCTAAGATCAGCGGCGAGTCGCCAACCGGCCTGCCAGTCGTTGAAGCGCAGGCGATGAGTGACCCATCTATACCTCGTCAAGAAAAACTACCCAATGCAAATGACGATGTCCAAAAAGTGATGTTAATGCACGGTGAGCTAATGCTCGATAAAGCCACCGAAAATCTTGCGGTTGTGGCAGGGGGTAATTACACCTACCTTGAAAGATACAATACCGATGTCGACGGTGCAGAGAATTATTATGCCTCGATGGACGCCGGCACACATGCTCAATTGTCAGCCGGACTCACCTTTACGCTAGCCAACAAAATCAAAGTGACCGGATACAGCTCACTAAGCGCAATACAAAGCGACTTTAAACCGGGTATGCAAATACACTTGAGTTATGTCGATGGTAGCGGCAAGTCTGTAAACGAATACCGGACCATGTCAAAGCTGCCCACGCTTGAAAGCGGCTTGTATTATATACATTTTGATTATGGTTTTAGCAGCGCTTTTCAAGATAACTATACTGATTGGGGACGTGTAGGCCACAAGTACAATCTAGACTTGTGGAAAACAGCCAACAACATCAATGAATCTAACAGCACAGTTACGGCTTACTCTAACGATGCCGACTTGGGTTTTGGTCGTCGCATGGTGGCCCGCAGAAACGGTGATGAAGCGGCTTTTTATGTGGGTAACTACACCAGTGCCAACAATGCGAATAACCCAACGCTAGACCCGCTAGCGACTGTGGCTATGGAATATAGTCGGGTTGACGGCCAAGGTAGTCGACAGACCCAGTTTTATGTATTCGACGCCACTGGACGTCGTATCATCAACATCGATTTAGATGGCAATGGTGTAAAACAAATTCCACATTTGTGTTACAACTGCCACGAGACCAGCTTCATTCCATTTGATTTAGATTCGTTGGGGTACCCTGATGGAAACTCACGGGATGACCAACAAAGCGAATTCAAAATCTTGAACGAAATTGTTCGCGACACCAACCCAACAGCCCGTGCCAGTGAATTAATTGGCTTGTGGTATGCCAAGGGCGATACCCAAGCCTCTGACGTTATTCCCAGTGAATGGAGTAAAGAACCCGCCACTTACAACAATGTATTGAAACCTTATTGTCGTTCTTGTCATTTGACTTTGAGCAACCCCGGGCCAATAGATAACCTATCTTTCATGGGTTATCCAAAGGGTTATATCGACATGCTTTGTTATGAAGGTCTCACCATGCCCCACGCCAAGGTAACCCACGAAGCGTTGATGAATGATGACTTGGCCTTAAGCACTTTAACCAACCGTTTTAAAACACCGATTGAGTGTTGGGAAGGTACGCCCGTGCTGACGAACTTTGCTCACGGCGGCGCCACAGCCATCGACATGACCAACATCGGCAACTACGTTACCCAGCGTTCAATCAAATCAACCACACCGGTAACTAAGTTTGAACTGAAGCTAGTGCGTAATGGCGATGATAATTGTTTGAGATTTTCAGACGGTAAAGTGCAGGCCGCCAAAAGCAGTGAAGCGTGTTGGATTGAAGAAGATTCGTTTTCTTTGGTACCATTTTTGAGTAGTTATACCTACCAAGGTTACTGGCGTTACAACCCTTCGGAAGATTTCGTCGACTGGAAATCGGGTGAATACCAGGTTTCATTGCGTACTTGGGGCCCACAGGGTCAGTTGTCGAAAACGGTTGTTGAGACCTTCGAGATGCAAAGACCATCGCCTGTGCTGAGCAATTTCACCATCAGCGAAAGCACCTTCAACAAGGCTGAAAATAGCAATATTTCGTATACGTATAACCTTGATAGCAATCAGGCGGTGCCCACGTTTGAACGTGCTATTAAGCGAAACAGTGATGGTGCGTGGATATCACTAACTTCAAGCGGCACCACCAGTTATTCGAACCGCTGGGCCACTTGGGAGGTATTAGATTTAGACACGTCATCGGGCAGTAACAAGTACAGCTATGATGGTGTGATTAACCCATACATCAGCTACTCCGATTGGCAAGATGGCGCTTACACCCTTTATACCCGCGCTCAAAATGCCGATGGTACTTGGTCGAGTGATACCCATTTATACTTTTACATTGTCGACCAGCCAATGCCACCATCAATCAGCAGCTGGTATTTAAACCCGTCGGTTTGGGATACCAGCATCACCAGCAACGTAAACTTCAGCTACAGCTTGACCACCGACCAAACACTGGTGCGTTTTGAACGTAAAATCGTAAAAAACGGCAGTTGCATCAACCCAGCAAACGGACAATCGGGCAGCTGTTGGCACGACTATACAGCGTTGAGCCAAACCGGCTCGTCGTCATCGTCGGTTTATTACGGGGTATCAGGTTCGCTCAACCCAAGCACGGCTTATGCTGGCTGGGCTATAGGTGCTTACTACATTTACGTTCGTGGTTATAACGCCGCCGGACAAATGACTAATCAGCGGTATTTGTATTTTAGATTGAAGTAAGGGATGGGTACGGTAGGAACGAGCTCCAGCTCGCGATAAATGGCGCAGCCATTTCAATAGGTTGATACAAACCCTGTATATCATTTCGATGGGTTGTCATAAACCCCGTATAATATTTGGCCGTAGGCCAAAATCGCGAGCTGGAGCTCGCTCCTACAGGCGCTCGATAAGTAATACCGTTCAACTCACATAGCATGTGATGTACTCAATATAATACGGCTTTTGCTATCATGCTTATATGGTGTAATAATGCACCAATCTGATTCAATGATCAGCATTAAGCAGGAGAGTAGTTCGATGACCGTCAGAAAAAGTATTTCATTCACCGATCCCCATGATAGTTGGTTGAAGACTCAAATTGCCAGTGGAAAATATACCAGTGACAGCGAGATTGTACGCGATTTGATCAGGCAGCAGCAGGCGCGAGAAGACAAGTTTCATGCACTTAAAGCCGCCATTCAAGAGGGTATTGATAGTGGCATTAGTGATAAGCAGGTGCCTGATATTATGCGAGAAGTTGAAGCAAGGTTACGCGCTGATGGGGGGTTATAAGCTTTCTAATTTGGCGCGGGAATCTATAGCGCGGGGCGAGTAAATCACGTAGGTGGTGTACAACTGCGGGTTTAAGAAAAATGATAATTTTTCGAAGGCTTTTAAGGATAAGTTTTGGGGCTTCGCCTAAAAACTATCTAGTAGGAACGAGCTCGGCAATTGCATCCTGCATTGCTCTAATATGCTACATCCCTGTAGCGATCCAGCTCGCGATAAATGGCGCAGCCATTTCAAAGGTTGGTGCAAACCCTGTATATATTTGGCCTGCGGCCAAAATCGCGAGCTGGAGCTCGCTCCTACAGGCGCTCGATAAGAAACAGGATTTCGGCGGCATCGTCAAAATCCAAATCAAAATCATCGGCCAAGGCGCGTTTTTTTTGACCTTTAACCACCAACCGCATTTTTGCGGCGACTTTTTTAAACCAATCAGGGGCTTCAGCTGACTCGGTGTATTCAGTTAGTAATGCAATGGCTTCTACTGATTTGTTTTGTTTTATTAAATCCAGAATAGCATCGGCGAATTTGCCCGACTCATATTGCGCGTAACCGCCTTGTTGGCGATAGGCAAGATAGGCCTGAGTTGCTTTTTGCCATGCTGAGTTCGCGGCTTTTGGTTTGTTTTGGGCTGTTTCTATTTTTTGTAAGGTATTAAAAGTTTTCCATGGCACGGCAGTATGACCAAATTGGCTATCACATTCAATTGCTCGAAGGATTTCAGTGCGGGCTTGGTCATAGTGTTCAAGTTTTATTAGCTTTCCTGCGATATTATTGCGTACAGCACCCTCGTAACGTAAATCGCCCAATTGGACATAAATATCAGTGGCTTGACGGTAAAAAGTTATGGCTTCTTCAAGACGATTTAGTTTAGATCCATAAAGATTACCCAATACATTCAAACTATTGGCCTGCCCTGCAAGATTATTGTGCTGTGTTTGTATTTCCAATGATTGACGATAAGCCGATTCTGCTTGACCATAAGCCCCAGCGCCTCCATACACCATGCCTATTTGATGCCATATGATTGCAACTGAGTTGGGCTCATTAAGTTGTTCAAAAATACTCTTGGATGATTTGTATTCGGTAATTGCTGATTGATACTTGCCTTGTTCTCTCAAAACATTAGCCAATTGCCCTTTGCCAACCGCAACTTGCCTTGAATCCTCAAGATTTTTAGCCCTGTCGATGCTTTCTTTATATTTTTCAACGGCTTTTTCCAATTGCCCTAAATCTCTTAAACAATCGGCCTGTTCAGTTAAACAAACAGCAGTCATTCGCTCGTCCTTGGAACCCAATGCTTCAAACAATTGCAGGGCGGTGATTAGATAATTAATAGCTGTCTCCGCTTGTCCCGCAACCTTCAACATTTTCCCCATCAACCAATTGGCCATAGCCAAATCATAATCCGCATCTTGATAAGCCGCCGCCCCATGGCTTTGTGCTTGAGCCAACAAAGATTGTGTTTTTTCAAATGCCAGCTTCAATTGCCCCTGCTTTTGCAACTGTTCAATCAACATGTGTTCACTCTCGAATCGGGCTCGCCCCCACTCAGGTATGTACTTAACGAGCTTTGCCCGCACGCCCGCAGCTTTTGCCGTCGCTTGTGGTTGTCCCTGTTTATCAAATAACTGTTCAATCATACGTACAGTACCACTTACACTTTCTATTATCGTTTGGTCTGCTTCAGCCAGCAGCAGCAAACTATCTAACAAAATCATCAAATTAGGTAATTCAAGCAAGGTCAACTGCGCTGCCATTGTGCTGTCTTTAAAGCTTTGCTTATACAGCAAACTCACCAATTGCCTCATCGCATCGGCCCACAGGGCTGCAAGTTCACGCAAGGTATCATCCGATTGCCCCAACTTAAGATAAGCAGGTAAAGCCGGGTCCAAACGCAGGTAGCTGTAGGGCATTTCTTCTGCCATCCCCACCTCTATCAGCATTTGAGCAATCGGGCCGATAGCATCCTTCTCAATTCCCATCACTTTTGCCATATTGACTATATGCCCACCATCATGAAAAACCGCCAGTTTATTCACCTGTACTCGCACCTCTGGCGATAACCGC